>JAOTYS010000013.1 GCA_029861795.1 Gammaproteobacteria bacterium
GGATTGGGCATGGGTGGACTTGTTAATACGGAAATTATCTAAGCGCGATTCAACGCTTGACCAGAAAACCGCCCGGTCGAGATTTCTCCCCGATTGCATCGATTCGCGAGTATAGGAATTATAAACCACGTGTTTTCTGATCGAGACGCGCAAATCGGGACGTTTGGGGAGTTGAGAATATCCGCATCGCGCGGAATATCTCGATTAATGTACCGTCATTCAAACCTTTTGCGTGCAAGGTTGGGTGAATCGTTGTCAAGGTATTTGAGATTGCTGTTAACTGTGGAAGCAACTGCTCAGCCGATACCTATTCCGGGGACACTGGGATCAGACTATTGGTACTTTCGTGCAATTGGGATTGCACTACTCGTCTTGGTAGTTCCGTTCAACGAGTGGAGCATGCGCACATTAATCGATTACCAAACGCTTGGCCTCAAGTGAAATTTGATCACAAACGGTCCTTACCGTAATTCGCTTAATCCACAATACGTCGCTGAGATACTCACATTTCCGGGAATAGTTGTAGTTACAAACTCTACTATGTCCTCAATAATCGAGAACATTCCCTTGGAGTGTTTTCAGAGATCCATCAACACTTAACAAACGAAGCATCCCTACGCTCTACTTGTTCATCTCGCCCTTCCTGCCAAACAAGATGTAAAAGGTACCGCCAGCGCAAAGATCAAAACTGGCGGCGCACTGTCTCGCTGCAAAAGCTGGGTCATCACCACCGATGACGCAATATGCCGTGGTGCTAGTAGCCTCTTAAGATTGGTGCGTTGTTCTGGTGTCATGCACCAAGCGGTCGTAGCAACGATCGGGCAATGATGTGACGCTGTATCTCCGAGGTGCCATCCCAAATACGATCTAAGCGCGCGTCACGCCATAATCTCTCTATGGGAAGATCTTCCATCAAACCCATGCCCCCATGGATTTGTATCGTATGGTCTGCCGCTCGGCCTAACGCCTCAGATGCAAACAGCTTTGCCATGGCGGCGTCCTCTGGTGCCATGATCCCCTGGTCTGCTTTGGTTGCCGCATTCATCACCAATAGATCCGCACCCCGCAAGTCCGTTGCGATGTCGGCAAGTTTAAATGACGTCCCTTGGAAATGTCCGATCGGCCTACCAAACTGTTTGCGACTGGCGGCCCACTCGGTCGCCAGACCCAATAGACGCTCCATTTTTCCGCAGCAACCCGCGGCCACCCACACCCGGCCCATCTTTAACCACTTTTCCGCAAGTTCGAAACCGGTACCCTCTTCACCCAGGATCTGGCCCGCGCTGACACGACAATCGTCAAACGTCAGTTGATAGGTGTGGTATGCCCGCTGGGCGGCACACCGAGGACCACGACGAATGTCGAAACCCCGGTCTCCGCGATCCACTAGAAAAGCGGTGACTCGTTTACGTTCTCCTTTGGGGGTTTGGTCAACGCCGGTGGCGGCGAACACAATGGCAAAATCCGGCACTCCAGCGCAGCTGATGAAATGTTTAGAACCGTTGATCAGATAATCGTCACCATCGCGCACCGCCCTCGTACTCATTGACATGATATCTGAACCCGCACCAGGCTCTGTTAACGCAAAGCACTCCTTCTTCTCCGCGCGCACGCACGGTGTCAAATAACGCTCAATCTGGCCGCCTTCACATGCCATTAGAATTTCAGAGGGACGGTGAACATACCCGTGCAAACCATAGCTTGTCTTGCCGAGCTCGCGTTCGAACAGCGCTAGGCTTGCATAGTCCAAACCACCGCCACCCACTGACTCCGGTAAGTTGGGTGCGTAAAACCCCATCTCTAACGCTCTTTGGGTGATGCGCTCACCCAACTCCTCGGGAACCTCTCCAGTCCGATCGACTTCTGCTTCGTGGGGACCGATCTCTTGTTCCACAAAAGCTCGTACGGATTCCACCAGCATCCGATGTTCATCATTTAGCTGAAAGTCCATGGATACTCCTTAAGTCGCGTCAGGCTGCACCGACACCAGTCGATATGAGCGTCCCCAACGGAAGATTTGAATTCTAACGCAAGTACTGGCCTCGGCAACGATCGAGATAACAGCGGGTGAGTAGACGCCGACTAGACCGTAACAATCCAAATCTTTTTTAGATCGCCCATTGGTGCCGCTTCGAGAGCGGCGTTGAGTAACTCACGAAACCTGGCTAGCGGCAAACGACCATGCTTGGCTCCTAGAGGTTCGAGCCCTAGCGCAGTGATATGAAGTGTATTGCATAACGCGAAAACCTCACCGAGGGCGCTCACTACCCACTCTTCTCTCCAAGAGGGTTGCTGTTCCAAGTCGTGCACGATTGCGAGGAAACGATAAGGATGCCTTCTTTGAACCACTACGCAACCCGGCGGCCGGGATTGTTCTTGATAAAGGGCCGTCATGATTCGCACTAAGTGCTCCCCGGTATCCCGAACTGTTGTATCCGCACTCAAAACAAGAGATGTATCCTCTTCAAAAGTCATCGCGTCGACGAAAAACGGTGCGCAATGCTCCGAGGACTCGATGAGCTGCACCGCATCGAGCGAACAATTTGGTCTGGGAGATGCCGGCACAAGCTGAAGGTGTGTAGCCTTAGGACGACGGCGCATTGCTCTCGTGCAGATCTCGGAATGTAAGCAGCCACAAAGCTTGTCGGCGAGCGGCCCCAACCGACCTCAATAAGGCGGTCGATGTACCCTCATCGGGTTCCTATAAGGCCAGCGTCTCAGACTTACTCTGCTGTTGGGCGGAATAGTGATTGTACGCTTAATGACATCTGGCGTGTCATGTTGCGACGTAATTTGCTCCCGGTTTTGTGTTGCGTCGAGCGAACGCTCTAATTCCCTCAATCGCGCCAGTGCGTCTTCAGATTGTTGCGCCTGTCTCTCTTGGCACTCCAACGTCGCACAATCATCGATGTTGAGAGTCTCCGCGGCTGAGCCTGGCGCTACGTTACTGTAATGAATCCGACCGTTCTCATCGGTCCACCTGTAGAGCTCAGCATGGACTGGATCGACCATTGCCAACGCCAGTATAAGTAGAATGCAGAATTTCCGCGGCACCCATAAAGTATAGACGAGGGCGTGGCAGAGTCCTTGAGGTCACCGTCGACAGCGCATATATGAATGCCGTCCAACCACGAGATCAGTCTGATAGCGTTGCGCCACAGGGGCGACGCGAACTGTGGTCGCGAAGTGTATTGGACACTACAAGCACCTGGCACGTTGGAATTCAAAAAGACCAACCGAATATTTCTATCGTAGAATTACGCAATTGCGTGACCGCCCTTGCGCGTATTGGCACTTTGAGCTCGATGCGGTGCCGCCGGGCATAACCTGAAGTCAATCAAAAGAAGAGGCATGTGAAATGGGACAAGAAGTGAAAGTTGTGCGACGTGGTGCGGTACTGGAGGTGACCCTAGACAGACCAAAGGTTAATGCGATCGATCAAGAGGTCAGCCGAAAGATGGGCGAAGCCTTCGTCATGTTGCGCGATGATCCAGAGCTCCGCGTCGGGATAGTTACCGCAGCGGGTGAACGTATATTTTCAGCGGGATGGGATCTCAAAGCAGTCGATAGCGGTGAGACCCAGTTGGATGAATGGTGGGAGGGTGAAGATAAGGTTCTTGGAGGTTTCGCTGGGATTACCGAAATATGGGATCTAAATAAACCAGTGATCGCAGCGGTCAACGGTCTCGCCATTGGAGGTGGTTTTGAATTGGTCATGGCTTGTGACCTAGTTATTGCTGCCGACCACGTCGAGTTCGCGCTGCCAGAAATGCCGCTTGGTATTGTTCCCGATGCCGGCGCCATCCAACGACTCCCCCGCAGAATCCCATATAACATCGCCATGGAAATGTTGCTTCTGGGGCGTCGTATGCCCGCAGCGGAGGCGGCACACCACGGTTTAGTGAATGCGGTGGTGCCTCCAAGCGAGTTGATGGACAAGGCCAGGTCTTGGGCCGATCAACTGGCGGAGGCTGCGCCACTGGCATTGCAGACCATTAAGGAAGTGCTGCGCGCGATCGAGGCTGACACCATAGAGGGGGCGTTCCAAACCATGCGCACCGGTGATTTACCCATCTACCGGAATATGTTGAGGTCTGAAGACGCGCAAGAAGGTGTACGCGCATTTGTAGAAAAACGCAACCCGGTGTTTCGCGGCGTGTAACACCACCCTGTCTCTATCCAATACACGCTTTATCTTTTTTCTCTCGGGAGGTTTACATGTCTTTAATCAGCGGACAAGCCGTCAAGCGAGTGGCCCTCATCGGTACCGGAGTCATCGGCGGTGGATGGGCTGCCCGTTGCCTTGCGCATGGACTTGATGTCATCGCCACGGATCCCGCGCCTGGCGCCGAGGACGCGTTGCGTACCAATGTGGATAACGCCTGGCCGGCGCTACAGGAAGTGGGTCTCGCTAGCAGTGCCGACCGATCACGTCTTGAGTTCACCAGTGATGTGGCGGCCGCCGTTGGTAACGCCGACTTCATCCAAGAGAATGTGCCCGAGCGCGAGGAACTCAAAATAGAGGTGTTCAGACAGGTGAGCGAGGTTGCTCCAACTAACGTTGTGATTGCCTCAAGCTCCTCGGGTCTATTACCCAGTCGGCTTCAATCCAACTGCACGCATCCCGAGCGACTCGTGATCGGGCATCCATTCGCACCCGTTTATCTGCTTCCATTGGTGGAGATCGTCGGGGGCGAGCACACCAGCCTCGATGCGGTTCGTTGTGCTGCTAGTTTCTACAAAGGCATCGGTATGCGGCCGCTGCACGTGCGTAGAGAAATCGAAGCCTATGTTGCGGATCGTTTGCAAGAGGCGCTTTACCGTGAGGCCCTGCATCTTATCAACGACGGCATCGCAACGGTCCCCGAGATAGATGCTGCGATCACCGGAGGACCAGGGCTGCGCTGGGCGTTCATGGGGACATTCATGGCGTGGCATTTGGGTGGCGGTCCCGGTGGGATGCGTCACACCATTGAGCAGTTCGGACCTGCGCTCAAACTTCCCTGGACCAAACTGGTGGCACCGGAGCTGACCGAGGAGCTCAAGGCGCGCGTCGTCGAGGGTTGCGAGCAAGAAGCTGGAGATCGGGATTTTCAGGAGCTAGAGCGTCGCCGTGATCAATGTCTGGTGCACATTCAAAAAGTGCTCGCGCAGTATTGGTATGCGCCAGGGGAAGACGGTTGGCCGGAAGTGGATTTGGGTGACGGCAGTTGAAGGTCCAGATTGATCACTTGCTCCACACTTGGGCCAAAGGACCTCAAAGATTGGATGTATGCGTCCCGACCCTAAAATGGCGACCAATCGATCCGCGCATGCTCAACTTCTCAGGTGGCAGGCCGAAAAATGTCCCGGACGCACTTCGGTTAGCTGTGGCTCCTCTCGCTTGCACTGCTCCTCGGCATAGGGGCAACGTGTGTGGAAGCGGCATCCAGTCGGCGGGTTCAAAGGACTGGGCACGTCCCCTTCCAATACGATGCGCTTCCTGGTCACAGTCGGATCGGGGATAGGCACCGCTGCAAGTAGTGACTCGGTGTAAGGATGTATGGGAGTAGAAAACAGCGACAACTTGTCAGTGATTTCGACGATCTTGCCCAGATACATCACAGCCACCCGATGGCAGACATGCTCGACCACTGCTAGATCATGGGAAATAAACAAATAAGCAAGCCCGAATTCTTGCTGCAGATCCAGCATAAGATTGATGACTTGAGCTTGTATCGAGACATCAAGCGCCGACACGGGTTCATCAGCGACGATCAGCTTGGGTTGCAAAGCTAACGCACGTGCTATACCGATTCGCTGGCGTTGACCGCCCGAGAACTCGTGGGGAAGTTTGGTTAGCTGCTCATTGCTCAGACCCACGCGCTGAAATAGCTCCGTGACCTGCTCGCGACGTTCCGCCTTCGTCATCTGCCTATAGTTCTCTAACGGCTCTGAGACGATTTGCTCCGCTGTCATGCGAGGGTTCAGGGATAAATAGGGATCTTGAAACACCATCTGAATTTCAGACCGAAGAGGACGCAAAGTCTCGTTGGAAAGATCTGTTATGTTCTTACCATCAAGATAAATGGTCCCAGCAGTCGGTTTCTGCAGCCGCAACACCGTCTTACCCACCGTGGTCTTTCCGCATCCACTCTCACCGACTAGACCCAGCGTCTCACTCTCAGCAATTTCGAACGAAACATCGTCCACTGCACGCACGTGCGCGCTAACTTTCGAGAACACTCCCTGACGAACGGGGTAATGTTTTCTCAAATTGTTAACCGAAAGAATAACCCTCATGATGTGCGGCGATGCTTAATTTGCTCCTTCCGCGCCAGTCCGATTCGCTTCCCAACAAGCCACCCAATGGCCTTCACGCAGCTCTTCTAGTGCTGGGACATGTTGCCGACAGTGGTCGGTAACGAACGTACAGCGCGGCGCGAATGCACATCCAACAACACCTTTCTTTAATGATGGAACTTGCCCAGGTATTTCTTGAAGTCGATCCAACGACTCTAGTTCGGCGCCAAGTCTTAGCTTGGGAATTGCAGACATCAAACCGTGGGTATAAGGATGTAATGGCTGTATAAAGAGGTCCTTAACGGGAGCCTCTTCCACTTTCTGACCCGCATACATCACCACGACCCGTTCCGCGGTTTCTGCAATAACGCCCAGATCGTGGGTGATAAAGATGATCGCCGTATTGAACTGTTGTTTGAGCTGCGCCATCAAATCCAAGATCTGAAACTGAATGGTTACGTCGAGGGCAGTCGTCGGCTCATCGGCAATCAGTATCTGAGGATTACAAGCCAGCGCCATAGCAATCATGACGCGTTGGCGCATCCCGCCGGATAACTGATGAGGATATTCGGAAGCTCGCTTCCTAGGATCCGGCATACGAACGAGTTCGAGCATCTCAACTGCTTTTTCACCAGCCGCCTTTTTTGACAACTCTTGGTGAATCATCAACGCTTCAGCAATTTGAAACCCGCAGGTCAATACAGGATTCAAGGACGTCATAGGCTCCTGAAAGATCATTGAGATCTTGTTGCCGCGAAGCGCACGCATCTGCCGTCTAGAATGTTCTAGTAAATTTTGACCTTCGAACTTGATCACTCCAGACTCGATGCGCCCCGGTGGCTGTGGAATCAGGCCCATGATCGATAACGATAAAACGCTCTTCCCCGATCCTGACTCCCCTACGATCCCAAGTGTCTCCCCCGCGTGAAGATCAACCGAGACACCGTTCACCGCGTGGACGATTCCGTCTCGCGTGTAAAAACGCGTTACCAGATCCTCGACTGCAAGAATGCTGTCTTGCATCGTTATTTCATCTGTCGCGCGAGCCGCGGATCCAGCATGTCGCGAAGGCCATCACCAATAATGTTGACAGCAAGCACTGTGGTGGCGAGAAAAATACCCGGAAAGAAGATAATCCAGGGAGCAAGCTGAAAGAAACGTCGCCCCTCGGCCATTACGTTACCCCAGCTAGGAATTTCCGGCGGAGTACCAGCGCCAATAAATCCTAGCAATGCTTCGGTGATGACCGCCGAGGCACAAACATAGGTAGCTTGCACCAACAACGGTGCCATTGTATTCGGCAACACATGTCGGAGGATGATCTTCGGTGTTCTTGTGCCTATCGATACCGCCGCCTCGACATAAGGTTGCTCGCGAATAGACAAAACGATGCTGCGCACTAAGCGTGCCACTCGCGGTACTTCGGGGACCGTAATGGCAATAATCACATTCTGGATCGTGGCACCCGTTACCGCGATCAAAGCGATCGCCAAAAGAATTTCTGGTATCGCCATAAGGCCGTCCATAATTCGCATGAGCACAGCGTCGACGGCACGAACATACCCTGATACAAGCCCCACAAATAGTCCAAGAATACTTGCCAACAATGCCACACTGAAGCCGATAACCAGGGACACCCTTCCACCGTGTACCGTACGACTGAATATGTCACGACCAAGATGATCAGTACCAAACAAGAACTCGGTAAACGGTTTGTTGAGCCTATCTATAGGATTGAACTTCACAGGGTCTATGCTGATGAGTGGTGCAATCAACGCGATAATCACCATAACCACCAGTACGAAAGCTCCGACCACTACAGTGGGATAACGTCGAAAAGCTTCCGCGAACCTGCTCTTATCTGCGCCCTCAGTGAAATCAGCTATCGTAACTGAGGACATCAGTATCGTATTCTTGGGTCGAAGAACGTGTAAGAAATGTCCACCAAAAGATTAACAATGACGTACACCGCCGAGAACATGAGTATGATCCCTTGAATCACCGGATAGTCACGTTGCAAGACGGAATCCACCACCAATCGCCCAAGACCCGGGATGTTGAACACACTTTCAGTGACCACCACCCCGCCGATCAATAGACTAAATCCGATGCCTATTACGGTGATGATAGGTACCGCCGCGTTCTTGAGGGCATGCAAGCACAACACTTTGCCCTCACTCTGCCCTTTTGCATGGGCCGTCCTGATGTAGTCATCTTCCAACACGCGTAACAGACTCGCCCTTGTAATACGCGCAATTAGCGCGGCATATAACAGCCCGAGGCTCAGACTCGGCAAGGTGATGCTGCGCAGAAAAGGCAAGAACCCCTCGGTGATACTGACAAAGCCCTGCACCGGAAAAATCTTTAGCTCAACAGAAAAGCCGTACATCAATGCGTATGCGATGATGAAAACTGGAACTGAGAAACCAAACACGGCAAAAACCATCACCGCATGATCGAGCCAACTACCGGCCCGTGCCGCCGCAAGCACGCCCAAAGGCACGGCGATCACGACTGCAATCAAAATACTGGAAATTGCCAGCCAAAGCGTGGGTTCCAATCTCTGCGAGATTAGAGTTGTCACAGGCATATCAGAAAATATCGAGTCCCCCAGATCGCCTTGCATAACCCTTATCAGCCAGGTGACAAGCTGCTCATGAAGCGGTTTGTCCAACCCCAGCTGGGTTCGAATGCGCACGATGTCTTCCGGCATTGCGTAGTTACCGGCAATAACCGCGGCGGGGTCGCCGGGAGCAAGATGCAGAATGAAGAAAACGAATATGGCCACCACTCCCATCACGGGAATGGTGGCCAAAAGCCGTCTGACGATGTAGGCGTACACTAAATCCCAGTGCGGGATTGAGTTCCTTTACTGCCTGATACTGACATTCCAGAAAATCGAGATCGGGCTTTTGACGAGCCCTTCCAAACGATCAGAGCGATAGGCGCGTGGCGCAAAATACGTCCCTAGCGGAACATAAGTGACAATCTCATAAGCGCGTTGTTGGACTTGCCGTGCAATCTCCTTTTGCTTATCCGGATCTGGTTCCTGTGCGTACTCAGTACGCAGTTTTTCGATCTGTTCATCGCAAGGCCATCCGAACCACGCTTCGTCACAGGTGGCGCCTACTGCCATATGTTCGACGGGGTTCAGAAAATCAGGGCCATTGAACCAGGTCTGGAAGATATGCCAGCCTCCTTCGCTAGTAGGCTTGTTGACGGCACGTCGGGAAACCAAGGTCGCCCAGTCCATCGCCTGCAAGTCCACATTCATCCCTATACCGCGAAGAGCTTGCGCGGTCACCAACGTTTGATTGCTGATCACTACATCATCGGTCGGATGAAGAATGACGATGGGCTCATTGTTATAGCCCGCTTCCTTCAAAAGCGCTTGAGCCTGTTCCTGATCCACAGCCAACAAGGCCTCCGAGCCTTCGGCAGTCTCTAGCGGAGTGCCACAGACAAACATGGCGCCACACTTCTTATACATGGAGGGATCACCGACCGCAGCGCGCAGCGAATCATCCTGATTTGTCGCCCAAAGTATGGCTTGACGAATTTTCTGATTGTCAAACGGCGGTTGATTATGATTCATGCGTAAAACCGTCTGGTTCCCCAACTCATCAAAGATTTCCACTTTGACGTTTTCGGCTTGCTCCAACATAGGAACGAGATCGGGTGCAGGTACTTCGTGATAATCTAGCTCACCGGCTATTAAGGCATTCATTGCCGAAGTGTCGTCAGGTATCCAGAGAAGCTCTACGCGATCCACATTCGGTACTTTTCCACCCGCCGTATTACTCGCTGGCTCAGAGCGAGGTACGTAATCTTCATTCTTCACGTAGGTCGCCGAAACGCCAGGTTTGAATTCCTCTTTGACAAACTTAAATGGCCCCGAGCCAATTACTTCAGTAACCTGCTCGTTGGGATCGGTCATCGCGTGTTCTTTCTTCATCATGAAAGGCACGTTGGACGTAAGCTTGGCAAGGGCCTGTAGTACCAGTCCGAAGGGCTGGTTCAAGGTCAACTGAAACGTATTTTCGTCTATAACTTCGAGGTTCTCGGTGGCCTCCATGAGCTTCTGACCCATACCGTCCCGCGCGGCCCAACGCTTGATCGAGGCGACGCAGTCTTCCGCGCTCACTGCCGTTCCGTCGTGCCATTTCAAACCTTCACGCAGCGTAAATGTGTAAGTCATTGCGTCATCACTGACTTCCCAAGTGTCCACCATCTGAGGTTGCACGTTGTAGTTTTCATCCAGACCGAACAGTGTGTCGTAAACTAAGAACCCGTGATTTCGCACTACATAGGCAGTAGTCCATATCGGGTCGAGTTGTTTGAGACCGGAATCCAGCCTCGCACGAAGCACCGTCTCCGCAGATGCTGCCTGAGCGCCGACTCCGACTGCGAGAACAGCAGCCAGGAAGCCTCCAATCAATTTTCTACCCATGATGATTCCTCCAACTATGTGGTTTTATGAAGATGCCGGCCGTCAACAATCCATCCAGCGGTCAATCTTGAACGGTCCAACATCAGCATAATAAGCGCTGTCTGTCTTGTCGGCAATCGATCGGCGATATGTTGTGCGGCTGACACCTTTGGTAAGACTTTAGCCTATAATCGCTCTCGATTTCGCCCAGTCATGCTTCGTTGTAACTGAGGCTAAGAGCTCCAACTGCGACTGACGTGGCGCCCCGAGCGCCGAGTTTTTGGTACAAAGGCAATATCTTTCCATTCCCCAAATACGACATCACTGAGGAACCCGCATGGATCGGAAAACGCAAGTAGTCATTATCGGTGGGGGCATCGTTGGTTGTTCCGCGGCCTACTTCATGGCCCGTAGCGGCGTCTCGGTGGTGTTATGCGAGAAAGCGACGATTGCGGCCGAACAGTCCAGCCGCAACTGGGGCTTCGTGCGCCAACAAGGTCGCGATCCGGCAGAAGTCCCTTTGATGAAGGAGTGCATCAAAATATGGGAAACACTCGAGAAAGACCTCGAGAGTGACATCGAGTGGGTTCAGGGCGGCAACATACGTGTCGCACTCGACCAAGAACAGTTGGGTCGATATGAAGCATGGATGCAGATCGCACGTGACAATGACCTCGACAGCCGGTTGCTCACAGCCAAGGAGCTGAGCGAGTTGTTACCCACCAAGAAAACGTTCGCGGGCGCGTTATATACGCCCAGTGATGGACAAGCAGAACCGGCTTTAGTGGCGCCGGCGCTTGCGCGCGCTGCCGAACGTCTTGGTGCCGAAGTCATCACCGACTGCGCAGTAACCAATATAGAACTTACTGACGGTGCGGTATCAGCTGTAATGACTGAGCGTGGGCGTATCGACTGCGAGCTGGCCGTTTGTGCGTGCGGTGCCTGGACAAGCCGAGTCGTTCGTGAACTAAGGGTAGAGTTTCCCCAGCTATGGATTAAGAATTCGGTGGCGCGTTCCGCTCCGCTGCCGCATATCACAGATGCCGGGGTCTGGGCATCAGCGGCGTTTCGTCAACGCAGAGACGGAAGTCTCAATATCGCTCTTGGTGGTGAAGCTGGTCACGATTTGTCGCTGGACACCTTCCGATTTCGAAAAAATTTTAAAGCATTGTACCAACTTGAAGGTTCGGCACTTAGAATTCGCGCGGGTCGTTTGTTATTGGACGACGCGCTGGGAAGGTTAAACCACAATGCCGCATACCGGGTGCTCGACCCGAAACCCAATATCGCCAATTTAAAGGACGCTGTCACCCGACTAGAAGATACGTTCCCTCAGGTGGGCAAGATTCACATCGATCGTTCGTGGGCGGGTTATATCGACTGTACTCCGGATCTCATCCCAGTAATCGATGCATTGAACAAGCCACGCGGTTTAATTGTTGCATCGGGTTTGAGTGGACACGGATTTGGTCTGGGTCCCATAGTGGGCCGACTAGTAGCGGAGATTGTGACCAAGGGACAGACTTCGTTACCTATCGGTGCGTTTCGCATGACGCGGTTCGCCGAGGGGACTGTGCAACCGATGAACGTGGTTTGATAAATCAATGTGCAGCGATTCCTTATCGTTTAACTGTACGGATCAAGCATTCAAAGGTGACTAAAGCAATGAAACAACTGTTTACCCTAGACAATATAGTGCCACTCGGAATGCTAACTCTGCTAAGCGCATTGGCCTTAACTGATGTCTTCTGGGTGATGGGAGGGCCATTATTATCGGCGGTATCCTAATGATCTGCGCGGATCGCGCGTGAGGAATATATTCCACTCTTGGTGAACGTCAAGGGCGCGCTGCTAACGATTCCGTCGAGCAAAGCCTGGCGATCGACCTCGAATGGCCATATGCGAGGGTTTAAGCACGCTCCATGAATCAGATTCAATAATGCTTACTTCGGTTCACCCCATCCTCCTCCACCGGAGCTCACCATTCGGAGCACGTCTCCTTTTTTCATCTTGAAAGCAACAAGTTTGGTGGAGAACACTTCTTCACGGTTCGAGTTGGGATTTAGTATGAAAGCAGCCTTGCCACCGGAGCCACCGCCGGCAAATCCCCACGGTGCTGTTTCTTCCTTGGTCTGTTGCAGATAGCCGGAGACGATGGATGATTCACCCAGCAGTTCGTAGTCCCGCAACACGCCGAGGCCGCCACTGTGTTCGCCTACGCCACCTGAATCTGACACCAGCTCCGTTTTCCGTATCCTGAATGGGCTCATGGTCTCCATAATTTCAGCCGATAAGATGGCGCAATTACCACCGTGGGTATCAATGGCGCTCATTCCATCGCCTTTAGCAAACGCCCCCATGCCACCGCCGAGAATGTCGGAGATCACATAGTACGGCGCGCCGCCTTCTTCGTCCGAGCGTTCCGGCCGATCATCTAAACCACCGCCGCAAAAGGTGGGAAAAGAAATCTGACAACCGGCGGCGGCAGTGGACGGCGACAATGGCGCCAACGCACGCAACACCACATCCGCCACGGCTTGCTCGGTTAAGTGTCTTACCGACACTGCGGCGGGTCGAACTGGATTCAAGATGGAACCCTTAGGCGCGATGATTTTAAGGGGCCGGTTACAGCCCTCGTTCTGGAGGAGGTCTGGGGTAAGGATCGCTTTCACCGCGTAGTGAGCCATCGAAACCGTCGAAGAAATAGGACAGTTAAGTCCATTAACTCGTTGTGCAGAGCTTCCAGTAAAATCAACAGTAAGGTTTTCGCCATCCACCGCGACGGCGGCTTTAAGCAAAATGGGTTCGTCAGTTCCAGCATCGTCCTCGATCAATATTTCTGCTTCACTGTGCCCTGAACCGATGGCGGCGAGACTTCGCCGGATGTATATCTCTGCATAGTCTAGACATGCTTTTGCGAACTCGGCGAAGCGTCTATTGCCGTAGCGACTAGCAAGCTCGCACAACCGACGTTCTCCGGTCCGGCAACCAGCAATCTGTGCGCGCAGATCACCATGACTCCCGTGAGGATCGCGGACGTTTGCCGCAATAATATCGAAAATCGTCTTATTCGGTTTGCCCGACTCCACCAACTTCAGAGGGGGCAGAATTAGTCCCTCACCAAAGACTTCTGTAGCAGTAGAGTCTTCAGTACCTGGAACCCGGCCCCCGATGTCGATGTGGTGTGCGATGGTCGACGCGATGGCGATGAGTTCATCGTCATGAAATACCGGACTGAACAGCACGATGTCGGGTGTATGGGTACAACCACGATAAGGGTCATTGCATACTATGACATCACCGGAGTGCCAATCGTCCCGCGGAATTACCTCGAACATATGGTGGATGGCAGTTGACATGATACCGAGCTGCGCAGGAATGGTTTGTGCTTGCGCCAACATCTCACCGTCCGGGGTGAACAACCCGCAGGCGTAGTCATACATATCCCAGATGATTGATGAGAAAGCGGCCCGCCGCAGCGCCATCGACATCTCTTCGGCAATGCCGACGACCTCGTGTTGGAATACGTCACGACTAATGGGATCGACATCTGTCATAGTTTATTTCCTCCAACGGCGATACGAATAATACCTTGTCGAATCACCTGTCCTTCCTGATCCGCCAGGATAAGCACTGTTGAATCGCGCTGCGTGACGATCGCGGGCCCCGGCAGTCGATGGCCCGCGCGCAAATCTTCTCGACGGTACACCGCACAGTCACGAAAACCGTTCTCTCGATCAAGATAAACTAGACGAACTGCGTGGGGCTCGGGAGTGCCCTCGATGTACTCGTCCAGCTCAGGCTGCACGGCTTTCGGAACATAGCCGAAAGCCTCAACGCGGAGATTAACAACTTCCACAGGCACAGAGCGGTCGGCATGGCCATAGGCCGCTTCGTGCGCGTCGTGGAAGCGATCCGCAACGATTTCAGCATGCCACCAATCGGCACCGGCTGGAGCGGGCAGGGGCACCTGCAACTCATGAAACTGCCCAACGCAACGCAGATCACCACTGTAGCGAAAATATCGGTCATCTACGGCCACACCATCTCTTGTTAGTGCGTGGTCTAACTCGTCACTCAATCGTCTGAGTGCATCTTCTATGTCACTTGCGTCGGCACGATCGAATATAACAGGGTAAGGTGCTTGCGCCGTGTGGCGAATATCGGACATCAGTAATCCATGGGCCGCGAACACGCCTGGATTTCGCGGTACCACCACCTCTGCCATGCCCAGATCACGCGCTAGGTACGAAGCATACAGTGGACCAGCGCCCCCGAAGGCGAGTAGTGCGAAGCGGCGCACGTCATAACCACGTTCCACAGAAAGCGTACGGATCGCTTGAATCATCTGAGCATTGGCCACTGTTACCACCCCAAACGCGGCTTCCTCAATACTCAACCCCATCGGCTCAGCGACATGCTGCGCTATAGCTTGCCGTGCGAGCGCGTCGTCGAGCTGCATCTCACCTCCGAGATAATCCGCGGGGTGTAACAGACCGAGAATCACCGCAGCGTCTGTGATGGTTGCGTCACCCCCGCCGCTACCATAGCAGGCGGGACCAGGGATGGCGCCGGCAGAGTCGGGACCAACCTTAAGTCCTCCTCCCACATCGACTCTGGCGATGGAACCGCCGCCGGAAGAAATCGTTTCTATATCGAGCGAGGGCAAACGCAATGGCTGACCATCGATTACTCGGGATGTGACCAATCGTGGCTCAGCGTTTGCAACCAATGAAAAGTCGGCAGAAGTACCACCCATATCAAACGTGACCAGGTCGGCGAGCTCGAGATCGCGCGCGAGCGACGCTCCAGCGATCACGCCTCCGGCCGGCCCGGAAAGCAACATGTGTGCTGGGTTCTCGCGTCCTGATTGAGGTGTAGCCACGCCACCATCGCTGCGCATCAGGCGCAGCGGCGCACGCATCCCTAGTTTCGCAAGCTCATTCCCAAGCTTGGTGACATAACGATCCACCACAGGACCCACGTAAGCGGCGATGGCGGTGGTGTTGGTGCGCGGATATTCTTCTATTTGCGGATTAACATCCACGGAACAATACACCGTCACTTGCGGGAGCCGACGGCAAATGGCTTCAGCAATCATTCTCTCGTGATCCGCATGGAGCTGGGAAAACGTCAGACACACCGCTACTGATTCGGGCTTAAGCGCCGCAACTTCCTCCGCTACCCTGGATACTTCCGATTTGGCAAGCGGTACCACCACGTTGCCAAATGCGTCTAACCGCTCCAGCACTTCAACAATCTGAGACCGTGGTACCACCGGGGCAGGTTTGGTCTGAGTGAGTAAATACAGGTGTGGCCGCAATTGATTTGCGATCTCCAGCACGTCACGAAATCCTTGGGTGACAACCAGCACTACGCGGGAACCGCGGCGAGTTAAGAAAGCATTGGTAGCGATAGTGAAACCATGGACAAACAAGTCGATGTCCGCGGCTGCAATGCCCGCCTGTGCGGTGATCCGCTTAATGCCATTGGGCACTGCTTCAGCCGAACCGCGGGCGCCGCTCGGGACTTTGTCCAGGTGCACACTTTGTCCATCGGTGTCGACTAACACCAGATCCGTAAATGTGCCCCCAACATCGGCTGACAAGTAGCGCATAATGGTGGGAGTCTATCGACCACTACCAGTAGGCACAACGCACGTGGTGTACGTTATGGCCATATCACTAAACCAAGAGTTAACCGATTTATGACCAAGGGCGTGCATTTCATTAGGGTAAGGATCTGGTTATGAGCATGCAGACAAAAATTCTCGTGACATTGGCATTGTTGTCGCTCGTCGATATAGTGATTCCGATTCCGTTCACAAGTTTGCTACTCATCTATATAGTGCTACAGAAGCCACCTTGGTTTATGGAGATGGCAGAAGAAATCTACAAGACGAATCAGTCGTAACTAGGCATCAACCTTCGGTTGCTAATCGTCGAGCGGTGGTGAAGGCGTTCAATGAATAAATAACCAGGCCGGCCCAGATCAATACGAACATCACTCCATGAATCTTAGTGAAGGGCTCGTCATAAACGAACACGCCAACAAAAAAACTAATCGTAGGAGCCAGATAAAATAGTGTGCCCAGGGTGGTGAGCGATAGCCGGCGAGCGGCCGCAACGTACCATATAATAGGAACAATAGTAATCAGTCCCGAACCCGCGAGCTGTAGATGAGTCATTACATCAAGCGCCCCGCTTTGACTGGGAGCGAATACCAGGATCACGATCAGCCCTAGGGGACATAACAGAAGCGTCTCGATGCACATACCCACCAATGACTCTACCCCTACGAGTTTGCGAATGCCGCTATACAGAGCGAAAGCAGCACCAAGAATGATGCCGATCCAAGGCACGTAACCCGAAAAGACGATCATGCTGAGCACGCCGCACGCCGCCATTGCGATCGCCACCCACTGCCAGGCATTGAGATGTTCTTTGAACATCACCAGTCCAACCACGACCGTCATCATCGGCGATAAGTAATAGCCCATAGCCGTTTCGATGATCCGCTCGCTGTGAACTGCCCAAATGTATAAGCCCCAGCTGATCCCCATAAGCACCGTGGATAAAAGCAGCAGTTTGAGCACACCTATAGATTGAAAAGCCGCTTTCACCGCGTACCACTGACGCAACACGAACAACGCGATCACTAGTACCACTGTGGCCCATAACATGCGGTAACCAATCACCAGCGCTGGGCCGACGTGCTCCAGCATCTTGAAGTAAACTGGGAAAGTACCCCAAACCAGGTTCGCCGCCATGGCATATGCCAAACCCGAGGAATGATCGGTTCTAGTCATGCCAGACCCATAGAAATGCAATCGCACTCTCCTATTTATTCACACGATCTTCGTTTATTTTCCGGCGTTAATCGCTCACCTCGAACCCATGAATCATAACCCAGAGGACAAGCTTGCTATGCTGTCGACATTTAGAAGTACAGTGCCGGCAGCACGAGCCGCCCTCGATTAGGATTCAAAACACTGCGGATCGTTTCACCACTAAACATGACGACACCAATGCGCGCACAGGTAGGAATTGTAGGGGCCGGACCGGCCGGGCTGTTGCTGTCACACCTGTTGCACTTACAGGGTGTGGAATCCGTGGTGCTAGAGCTTCGCAGTCGTGGCTACGTGGAACGCCGCGTTCGGGCAGGCGTACTAGAGCAGGGCACGGTGGATCTGCTGACCGAATCGGGGCTCGGTGATCGTTTGCACAAAGAAGGGTTGGTTCACCACGGGTTGGAATTTCGCTTCAGTGGACGCGGTCACCGCATCGACCTGTACGCGCTCACCGGCGGTCGCGCCATCACAGTGTACGGCCAGTCAGAAGTTGTCAAAGACCTCATTCGAACCCGCCTCAACGCGGGTGGGCGGCTTTTGTTTGAAATAGACGCGGTCACTGTCGATGGCTTCGACACAGAAACACCTTGCATTCAGTTCCACCAAGATGGTGAAGCTCACCGACTGGACTGCGACTTTATCGCCGGTTGTGACGGCTTCCATGGTGTATGCCGAGAATCTATACCCCAGGGTGTTCTAAATGTGTATCAACGGGAGTACCCATTTGGCTGGCTAGGTATCCTGTCGGATGCACCACCGTCATCCGAAGAACTGATCTATGCGGCCCACGAACAGGGCTTCGCTTTGCACAGCATGCGCTCACCAAAAATCACCCGTCTCTACGTTCAGTGTGATCGGGACGATGATATTGCCATCTGGCCTGATGAGCGGATTTGGGAAGAACTTCAAACACGTTTTGCCCTGACCGACGATTGGACGCTCACCGAGGGGCAGATTCTGGAGAAAGGCATTACACCGATGCGAAGCTTTGTGGTCGAGCCAATGCAGTACGGTAGGCTTTTCCTCGCAGGCGATGCAGCACACATCGTTCCACCAACCGGTGCCAAAGGGCTCAACCTCGCACTCGCTGATGTGCGGATCCTCGCGAACGCGCTGACGATGTGGTATGAGTCGGGCCGGACCGATCTACTAGAGAACTACTCCAACATTGCTCTACGCAGAGTTTGGCGCGCTGAGCATTTTTCTTGGTGGATGACTTCGATGCTGCACCGATTCAACAGCGACGATGAGTTTGGGCGTCGTTTGCAGCGGGCGCAGTTAGAATACCTATGCACATCCAAAGCCGCTGCCACCAGCCTGGCGGAGAACTATGTCGGGTTGCAGCAGGTATGAAATGGAATTGGTAACAATGCCAGGTGTGCAGGAGCTACTTTAACAGGACGGGAGTGTAGTTCTAACATTCATCGGTTGCGGCAATGATCCGGTCGATCAAAGTATTTGTTGCACCTAGATAACGCTTGTGGTCTGCGAGCGCATCCCAATCGATGGGCGCTTCGACTTCGTCGCGTAAAACCGCGATCAGGTTTCGGTTAGCCCGAACCACTTCTTGGCACGCACTCTTTACTATCTTCTGCGCTTCCGGCCGAGGAATGTGTGCTGCCAACGCGAACGTCGCCGCTTCGGCAAGCAACAATCCGTTAGACTCGGCGACGTTTTGCTGCATTCTTGCGGTATCGATCACCATGTTCTCCACCACATACAACGCGTGCTTCAGCGACGCCGCTGTACATACGACCATCTGGGGCAAGCTCAGCCATTCAAGCTGCCACCCATGAGTGGCGCGTTCCTGCTCGGCGATTTGCGAGTGATGCATATTGGAGAGCAGTGATGCATTCATGCGTGCCGCAGCAACAATCATCTCGCTTGCAATCGGGTTCGACTTTTGCGGCATGGTTGAAGAACCACCGTAGTCGGCTTGCCCCACTTCACGCACCTCACCGATCTCGCTCTGAGCCAACAAGATCACATCTTGACCAATCTTGCCGAGACTTCCGGTGATTAACGACAGCCAGCCGGCAAACTCGGCAAGCGAGTCGCGCTGGGTGTGCCATGGCAGCACCGGTACTGTCAGCGCAAGCTCTTGTGCCAGCGCCACCATGACTTTTATGCCTTGATCTTGTAGTGCGGCCAGGGTGCCAACCGCACCGCCAAACTGGATTACAAACACCCGCGGCTTTAGTTGTGCTAGTCGCTGTCGATGACGAACCAGCGGTGCTAACCAACTGGCTACTTTGAAACCGAAGGTGGTTGGTAGGGCTTGCTGGGAGTGTGTCCGCGCCGCCATCAATGTATCGCGATGCACGTTGGCGAGATCGCGGAGCACGCCGATAAGTTGGTCTAGATATTCCTCTAGTCGATCTACGGCTGTTCGCAGTTGCAAGATAACCGCAGTGTCCACGATATCTTGAGAGGTAGCACCCCAGTGGACATATTGAGACTCGTCTCCACCCACGGCGGTACGCAACTGATTGACTAACTCGACCACCGGCACACCGTCCCGAGCGGTTCTCTCCCCCAGGGCGTCCATGTCGGGGCGCAAATTCTCAGCGGCTGCAACGATCGCATTAGCCGCCTGTGTAGGAATGATGCCGAGCGCTCCTTGCACCCGCGCCAACGCCATTTCGACCGCAAGCATAGATCGAACTCTTTCGACGTCAGAAAACACAGAGGCTGTTTCCTGCTCGGCAAAAAGACCACCATAGATTTGAGAGTCGTAGGGTCCGACCGTCACGTTAGTGGCTCCTCGTTATCGATCCCGTTTGCAAAACGGTCGGCTCAGGCGTCAAAAAATACAGTTTCTGCGTCGCCTTGGAGGTGGATGTCGAAACGATAGATTGCACCAGCCTCTCGCTCTTCACGTTCAGCGATCAGAGTACCGCGACGGCTTTGCTTTACCGACGACAACACCACATCGATCACATTGGCGTCGGCCTCGTCAGAGAAATAAAGCCGCGTATAGGCATGCAGCAGCATGCCGCGAGCAAAAACAATCACGTTGATATGCGGGGCCTGCAATGAATTACCTCTGCCCGGTACTCGGCCAGGTTTGATCGTCTCGAACCAAAACCCACCATTCTCGTCAGTGGCTGCGCGACCAAACCCCTTAAAATTTTCCTCTAGCAAGACATCCTCCCGATCGTCCTCGGGATGGTTATAGCGTCCTTCGGTGTTGGCCTGCCAAACCTCAATTAAGCCATCATTAACCGGTTGCCCGGCACCGTCCAGCAGTTGCCCTTCGATACGAATATGTTCGCCCTTAGCTGACGGGTCTGTTAAAACATTGCCGGCAAGCCCATTCTTGCCATAAGACTCTGGCGTCAACCCGAACGCGAAGAAAGGGCCGATGGTCTGTGATGGTGTTTGCCCGGACATTGCTCAATCTTGCATCGGTGTAGCATGGCGCCCGCGGAGCACTATATCAAACTCATAACCCAGTGCCCGTCCAGGCTCGGTGACATCAATGGAAAACTTCGATATCAGGCGTTGACGTCCGTTCTCATCCGGGATGGAGTTGTAGATTGGATCAAGCTGCAATAGCGGATCGCCGGGGAAATACATTTGCGTGATAAGCCGGGTCAGCATGCTCGGCCCGAATACAGAGAAGTGGATATGTGGCGGCCGCCAGGCGTTGTGATGATTGCCCCAAGGATAGGCGCCCGGGCGAATGGTCAAGAACCGGTAGCGGCCAGCGTCGTCGGTGAGACAGCGCCCCGCACCTAAGAAATTCGGATCCAGCGGTGCGTCGTGCTGATCGACGATATGAATATAGCGACCTGCGGCGTTTGCCTGCCAAATCTCAATAAGCGTGTTCGCGACCGGACGACCACCGTCGTCGACGACATGACCCGTCACAATAATACGTTCCCCTAGCGGCTCACCATCCTTTGCCGCATTCTTTGTGAGATCGTCATCGAACGGACCTAGCGCTTCATGACCATAAACTGGACCGGTTAGCTCCGACAGCGTCTGCGGCAAAGGGATCAATGGTTTGGTGGGTCCGCGCAATGCGGTGGATTTGTACCCAGCATACCGATACGGAGGATGGGTCTTCCAATCTCTAGACGAATACTCTGTTGGTTCAGTCATGATGTGTTCAGCTTACTGAACTCTGTTCCGCTGGCTGGGTCAGCGAAAACAACATTCGAAACGGTATCAACATAGAAACTGTCATCATCAATTTTACTACATAGTCACCGGCCGCCAGGGTCACCCAGGGTACTAACGTTCCGCCGAATGCGATGGCAAAGAACAAGATCGTATCTACTGCAGATGCTATGGATGATGACACCAATGGCGCACGCCACCAAACGCCTCGGCGCAGACGATCAAAGATATACACGTCCAACAATTGGGCGACTAGAAATGCTGTCCCTGAGGCCACTGCAATGCGCCACCCCGCGAAATAGGCGGAAAGAATCAATGCGATACCGAAGCCGACATACACAACCCGGCGTGCGACACCGACACCAAAACGTCGATTGGTCAGATCGGTGACTAGGAAAGAAATAGGATAGGTAAAGGCCGCCCAGGTGAGCCAGTCGTTGATGGCGTACGACACTAATACATTGGAAACCGTCACCACCACAGCCATGGCGATAGTGCCAATTACAAAGCCTTTGCTGATCGTAACGCTTTTCATATTGATATCAACGCTCACTATTCGCCAATCTAACGAAAAAGCACAACTGTTGTGTAGTGGGTAAAATTCCGAGTCAATCCAAAAAACCACGCGTGAATCAGCGGATCGAGCTTGGCTGTATCACTAATTACGTACACATCAGACTCAAAGCCCACTGATTGCAAGAATCCGTTGAATGATCGGGTGAGCAACTCCTTTTGTTTACTCATGACGCTGATGTTGAGCATTGTTGAACCCGCAAGCGGCGAGTCTGGCTCATTTAAGCGCGAATATAACCAATTGCGATGATGGGTGCAGTGTAGCGCACCGAACAGCCCTGCGTGGCGTCTGCCAGGGACATAGTTATTAACAATGTTTTCCATGATGGATCGGTCTCTGAGCCCGCCGCCCCGCGCTCTGCGCCGACTCTGCTGACCCCAACTCTCTTCCCCACCCAACACTAGCAAATCCGGATTGGTTTGCTTGGCTGCACGGATGATTTCACTGATATCAGCACGCAGCAAACTGACGTGCGGATCCCCTACCTGGGTTCGCAGCATGACCACTGGCAAAGAGTGCCTAGTGGTCTCCAAAAACAGTCTATCCACGCGATAGCGGGTGAAGAACTGTTCTGCCAGAAACTCGCGATAGTTTTCCTGATGACTCTCCCCGATGCACAAAAACTCAATATCGGCTGCCTCTAGCCATGCTAGCCATTCATCCAGACCGACAATAGTCTCCGCGAGATTTGTAGCTATTCGATCGCGAATAACCTTGGGGGCGATGAGGTACTGGTGATAGGCATAGATACCCAGGTCGATATAAGGGGGAGTTTGTAGTTTCTGGTTCTTAATTGTGCTTCGCAGCAGGTGCCCGGGTTTGTATCCGCTTGGCGGCAGGACGAAACGGTATCGTGTCTCTCTGTGGGCAGCATCTTGGGTGTCGACCAGCGCGACCTGATCTTCTTTCAGCAGATATCGCGAGAACAGTGAAAGTAGCACTACGGCTACAATGAAGCCGATGATGATCTTTTCCATCAAATACTCATGAACGGGTTCCAACAAGAGAGCCCGCGGCCTTGCCGGCTGCATGGTCGCAGCCCCATCATGCAAACAGGCTCCAAACACGGTTAAGTCTATCCGCAAAATCGCCGGGGCCCCACCCCGGTCAGGAGTTATCAGCGCACTATCGAGCCGAATTGGGCTTCGCAATTGGGTCGAATCACCGTATCATTGCTCTGCTCTTTCGGGCTCCAGTTGATCGCCATGGAAGAGTCAAACTAGCTAACGTTAAGGCGGAGGAAACAAACAGTGAAATTATTTAAACCTACGGCAATCGCCGCTGCCGGTATTGCTTTCGTGGGGATCACCGCCCCGCAAATCGGTTCCGCAGCGGAGACACTCACGGCTACTTCGTGGGGTGGCTCCTATAGCGAAAGCCAACGCAAGGCCTACTACGAGCCTTTCATGAAGGAAACCGGCCATACCGTTCTAGAGGACGAATGGGGTGGTGATTTGGCGAAGATCCGCGCCATGGTGGACACCGGTAACTACACGACCCACGTCATCGACGCCGAGAGCAACGATGTGGTCGCCGGCTGCGACGAAGGTGTCCTCGAGCCCATGGACTGGGAGGCGTTGGGGTTCACCCCGGACGACTTCATCGAAGGCGGTGCGCTGGAGTGTGGTATAGGGACCATTAGTTGGTCGACGATTTTTGCCTATGACAAAGATCAGATCCAAAGTGAGGGTCCCAAAAACTGGGCCGACTTCTGGGATGTGGGGAAATTCCCAGGTAAGCGCGGCATGAACAAGACCCCGATAGCGAATCTAGAGTTTGCGTTGATGGCCGACGGCGTGCCTACCGATCAGGTCTATGACGTGCTCAGCACACCCGAGGGTGTCGATCGTGCATTTGCCAAGCTCGATGCGCTAAAAGATCACGTCATCTGGTGGGAGGCTGGCGCACAGGCCCCTCAGATCCTGGCCGATAAGGAAGTGTCAATGACCACCGCTTGGAACGGTCGTATCTACACCGCCATTGTCGATGACGGGCGTAACTTCGAGATCGTGTGGGACGGCCAGATCATGGACTACGACTACTGGGTCGTGCCCAAAGATCATCCGGAAAAAGATCTCGCTTGGGAATTCATTGCATTTGCGTCGCGGCCGGACCGCCAGGGCGATCAGTCCAATTACATCGCCTATGGTCAGGCGCGTAAAGGATCCGATAAGTACATAAATCCAGACATCCTACCCAATCTGCCCACCGCTCCAGAGAACACCAAGAACTGGCTGCTGTCAAACACACAGTATTGGGCGGACAACACCGAGGACCTCGAGAACCGTTTCAACGCTTGGGTGGCACAGTAACACCCGGCGTCGGATAAGTGTTTATGAGGCGGGTCAGTGGCCCGCCTCTTTTTTTGTACCCGACAGAAGTAGTGTCTACGATTCTCGGAAGAGTGCCAGGTAAAAGTCAGCTCGGACTGATCCCGCGCATGCGTTCGCTGCGTCGCCGCAGGTATTCCATGGTCAACATTAAGGCAATTGAGACGATGATCAACAGGGTGGCGGCAGCAATGATGGTCGGACTGATGAGTTCACGTATACCACTCCACATACGCCTGGGGATGGTATGTTGTTCTGTACTTGCCAAGAATAAAACTATAACGATCTCGTCCCACGAGGTGGCGAACGCGAACAAGCCGCCGGAAATTACCCCGGGCGCGATAATGGGCAACGTCACTTTTCGGAAGGCACGAAACGGGTTCGCCCCCATCACCGCCGCCGCTCTCACCAAATTGTAATCAAAGCCCGATAGCGTGGCCGCCACGGTAATCACCACAAACGGCACGCCCAATACGGCATGGGCCAGAATAAGTCCGGTTAAGGTGCTGACCAGTCCGATCTTCGCGTAAAAATAGAACATGCCAATGGCGGTGACCACGATCGGGACCACGATTGGAGATATCAAGATAGCCATGATGGCACTCTTGAATGGGAAGTTTGCCCGGGTGACTCCGAGTGCCGCTAGAGTTCCCAATATGGTCGCGAGCAGAGTGGCAAACGTAGCCACGATGACGCTGTTGACAACAGACCGTTGCCACAGGATAGATATGGGCGAATCGCCGAAAATCTCCCCGTACCACCTCCAAGAAAACCCCTCCATGGGATAAGTGAAAAACGGTATCGAGTTGAAGGAAAGCGGAATGATTATGATGATGGGTGCGATCAGAAAAAAGAAGATCAGACCGCACATCACCCGCAGACCGTAATACCAAGTCTTCTCTAGTGGCGTGGCGTAGGGTGCGGCTGCCATAACATCATCCCATTCGAATATTGCCCACGCCGACTAAGCGCTGGTACATTGCAAAAAAGATTCCCACGCACACCATTAACAACACACTCAATGCGGCAGCCAGACCCCAATTCACGGTGTTATTGGCGTGAAACGCGATGAAGTAACTCAACATCTGATCCTTGGGTCCGCCAACAAGCGCAGGCGTGATGTAGTAGCCAAGTGACAAGATAAACACAAGCAATACGCCTGCGCCGATCCCAGGCATACTCTGGGGAAAGTAAACTTTTGAGAACGACCGAAACGGCTTTGCTCCCATAGAGGCGGCCGCTTTCATATGATAGGGATTAATGGTCTTCATCACACTGAACAGCGGCAACACCATGAACGGTAACAAGATATGCACCATGGCGATATACACACCAAGCCGGTTTCGCACCAAAGTCAACGGTTCATCCCATAGTCCGACCCAGACTGCGAAATCGTTGACTACCCCTTGGTTTTGCAACAGGACCAGCCATGAGGTGGTGCGCACTAGCAGCGATGTCCAGAAGGGTAGTAACAGCAGCAACATCAACAGATTGCTATGCCGTGTGGGTAAGGTTGCAAGAATATAAGCGATCGGATACCCAAGCAGCAGGCACAAAACTGTGACCATGAAGCTGATCCAAATGGTGCGCCCCAGTATGTTGACATGAATCGCCTGGTTCTTTGGCACCGGCTTTATATCGCCGACCTCATCGTACTCACGATCCACCGCCTGAAGTAGATAGTACATGGTGTAGGGCGGTGCAGTTTGTTGAAGAGCCGCCCAATACCTGGAACCTTCCCACTTCTTGTCAATTTCTATGAACCGCTGGATCAAATTGGGGTCGTTGACGACCGTCTCCATTCCTTCCTTGTCCGCGGCCCGGTCGAGTTTGTTCCCGGTCTTTTTAAGAAGCGATCGAAAACCGGTGATATTGTAGTTCAACCGTTTCGCCACCTTGCCAATGGTCTTATTGCGGTTCGCCTCTATCAGTTCTTGAGTGAATGAGGACAAAGTGGAGTTCGACGGGAATCCTTCACCGTCCCATTGCTGAATCTCAGCCGAGAACCGGGGAAGTATCTCCCCCATCTCAGGATTTTGAATGCTGCGCCAAAGGGTAGCGAAAATCGGAATGACGAAGCTAATCATCAAAAATACGAACAGCGGCATGATAAGGCCGACAGCCTTAACCTTACGCATGCGCTCAGCGCGCTCAAGCTTCACCTTGAGCGGAATATCGCTGCCGGAGGGGATTTGATCAGTGATTGTAGTGACTGTTGCCATCGCATCAACAACCCAATAACGCGAGACCCTCGCCTCAACCCCCGCTAGGGGCGTCGAGTGCCCGACAATCCTCGCTGTACCAGCCTATTGTTCGCTTCTCGCCGACTGTCAGCTTTGGCGCATCATGAGTGCGCGGCACCTTGACAATGAAATCATCGTGATTGCACACATCGAATCGCACACGGATATGATCGCCCAGATAAATCAACTCTTCCAGTTTCGCTTCGAAACGATCCGGATATCCGTCGGCCGGCGGATCAATTCTCACGCTCTCAGGCCTTAGCGACAGGGTTGTGCGACTACCCACGCCGTCGATGTTGACTGGTAGCGCCTTGACCATGCCTCCACCTTCGATCTCAACTTGGCATTCGTTACCGTTCACCGCCTTGACCGTGCCCATGAGTCGATTGTTCTCGCCGATAAACTGCGCGACGAACGCATTTTCGGGCGCTTCATACAGCTGATCCGGTGAGGCGAGTTGCTGGACCGCCCCGTTATTGAATACTGCGATGCGGTTGGACATCGTCAGCGCTTCGCTTTGATCGTGAGTGACATACACGACAGTTACACCCACGTTGTCATGGATATGTTTGAGTTCGTACTGCATCTGCTCGCGAAGCTGACGATCTAACGCCCCCAAGGGTTCATCCATTAGCACCAACTTGGGCTCATACACCAGCGCACGAGCAACCGCGACACGCTGTTGCTGGCCCCCTGAAAGCTGTGCGGGGCGACGTTTCTCAAACCCCTTAAGCTGGACCATGTCCATTGCACGATCGATTTTCCTGCCAATCTCATCCTTGGGCAGCCGTCGTGTCTCCAGCGGAAACGCCAAGTTCTCCTCAACAGTCATGTGGGGGAACAGCGCATAGTTTTGGAACACCATGCCGATTTCTCGCCGATACGGCGGCATGTTCTTGAGGGAACTTCCAGCCAACAAGATATCGCCCTGGGTTACTGACTCGAAACCCGCGAGCATTAACAACGTCGTAGTCTTGCCGGATCCGGACGGACCGAGAAGGGTCAAGAATTCGCCCTCAGCGATATCCAGATTCAGATTTTTGACGACTAAGGTCTCGCCGTCGAAGGTCTTCTCAACATCAACAAACTGAACTAGCGGATTGTCCTGTGCCATGGCTTCAATGCTTCGCTCTGTTTCTTGCCTGACGCAACCCTACCTAAATTCTATAACGATAACCCGACCGAGAGTCCCGTAACGGCAAGTGCCCACCTCGGTATTGTACCCCTCCTAACATCAACAAACACCCGAGGTGGAACCACTGACATATAACGAATACGCAGGCGCCAGTCCATAATAGTCCAAAATTTTGGACACAAGCTCAACCCGCGATTCTCGCCATTTCTGATATGCCC
>JAOTYS010000218.1 GCA_029861795.1 Gammaproteobacteria bacterium
AGCGGCTTCATGCGGCTGCGGAATGAGGAGGAATATGTCGAGGCAGTAATCGAGTCGGTGATCGATAGCCTTGACGAACTCGTCGTTGTGCACAATGCATGCACCGACCGCACACCTGAGATCGTTGAGTCGTGTCGGGCGCGATATCCGGAACGGATTCATGTCTATAAATATGAACCCTTGGTTTATCGTTATGCCTCCAAAGAGCATCGGTCTCTACCGATGGACTCGCCGCATAGTCTGGTCAACTACCACAATTACGCGCTGGCGAAGACTACCCGGAGAATTGCAGTCAAAATCGATGGCGATGACCTATTCATACCTGAGCGTTTGAGACAGGCCGTGGACAACATCCGAGCCGGGGGTCTTTCGAAACCGCTTGGGTTTCAGGGGATCAATCTCTGGGACGAGGATGGTGAGATCTGGGTGAATGCCCAACACCCCGTGATGACCGGTATGGATAGGGGTTTCTTTTCCGTGTGCGGCCGCACTTTTTTTGTACACCACTCGATTTATGAACTTTTTACCTACGCTTTTGAACGTTCGCTAGGCATTCTGTTCTTTCATCTGAAGGGGATGAAAAGGGATCGGGGAGTCGGAAATTATGAAATGCAAGCGGAAAAGACCTCACTTCCCAGGAAAAAGATCCTCACGCTGACCTCTCCCGATCTGATTTCCTGGTCGGATTTCAAGAGAATGATGCCGGAACCCACCGGGGTACCGGAACCATCCGCCCTCGGCCTCCGACCCAAGAAGAGATAGTTAGCCCGCGCCCTGGGCAGGCATTGACCCGGCCGCATCTTTGTCAGAAATCAAGGCCGACCCAGGATTGGCGAATGGTGTGCGCCAAGGCTTGGCTCATGGCGCCATTGGTAAACCACCCGAGGGGGCCACCACAATCTTTTCCGGATTGGCGTTGAGCCAGGCGCCCCACCAGGAAAAAGTGCTATTGGCGATCACATTGTGTGGGCAAAGGCTCATGAGCCGAATGTCATTCACCGGTTCTTCCCCTGAGGTCTGCAGAGCGACAAGCTCGCAACATGGAATTTTCAGATTTCTCCGGCACCAGTTCAGGTCATCGGAAAAAACGAAGAAGCGAGGTTCTACGACGTGTTCCTGCATATAACGAACGGCATTTGCATAATATTCCCATCCACACTTCCCGCATTTTTTCACTGTTTTATAATAACCTACTAATATATCCTGCTCCCAAAACACTCACGAAACAAACACCAGGGCAGATCCAACATCGCATACCCGACCCATTACCAAGGTTGGGAAGAACGAAGCTTTTCGCTGCGAATGCGGGAGTGACATTCAAGGCTCATGCTTAACACGAAGACAGTGTGGAAACTAACCCGCGCGGCGGGTAGTTTTCTTCGCCCCGTGTCGCTGTCCGAGGCTCGCGAAACACTTACACGCAGCCTCAACACACGAGACGAATCGTTTCTAAGTCTTGTGCAGAAGGGGATCTATGAAAAAAAGAACAGTCCATACAAAAGCCTACTTGACGCAGCTGGCATCGGGTTCGCTGACGTTTCCCAATTGGTCCGCGCCAAGGGCATCGAACCGACCTTGCGGTACTTGTACGATCAACAAATCTATATCACTCTCGAGGAATTCAAAGGTCTTAAGCGGCTGCGACGACTAGGTGTCGAGATCTCGGTCCGCGACTCCGACTTTGACAATCCCTTGGCAAGCAATGATTTTGAATCCTACACCGGCGGTTCAACTGGCGTTCGTAGACGCGTCGTCGTCGATGTTGCGGAATGGCAAAGGCAGTCTGCCGCCCAATTAATATTCTTAGAAGGCAGTGGAGTGCGACAACGGCCTGTCGGGTTGTGGCGCCCACTTTCCCCAGGATCAGTGGGTTTAGAAAAGGTTTTTGTATACACAAAAATCGGAATGCCTCCTGAGCGCTGGTTCTCCCAGACGCCTACAAAGTTAAACCGCGAGTCATGGCCGTATCATGGGTTGCGCGCATATATGACAGTGACTGCTCGACGGTGGGGACTTCGTCAGCCTAAGCTTGAATACATTCCTCTTGATCAGGCCGTTAGGGTCGCGCAGTGGCTCGCGAAAAAAAACGCACAGGGACAGCCCGCCTATATGGACACCAATGTAAGTTCCGGGGCGCGTGTTTGCCTCGCTGCCCAAGAGGAAAAGCTGGACATATCAGACACCTTCTTTCGCTTCGGCAGTGAACCCTATACCGCGGGTAAAGCTCAGCTCGTCACTGATCTGGGCTGCCGCGCCGCTTGCCACTACATAGCCGGCGAAGCCGGCACAATCGGAGTAGCGTGTGCTGACCCTCAGGCAATTGATGATGTTCATTTGATGTCGGACTCGATTGCCATTATCCAACAGCCCAAGTTTCTTGATGCTGCTAACCCTGTGGATGCATTCTATGTAACGTCAATTAGACCGAGCACCTCCAAATTGCTCCTTAATGTCGAGTACGGTGACTACGGGGTGATCGAGTCGCGAAGGTGTGGCTGTCCGCTTGGAGAAATCGGTTTCGAGCAGCACATCCACACTATCAGGAGCTACGAAAAACTCACGACTGAAGGCAATCATTTTCTGGGGAAACATCTTATCGAGCTTGTCGAAGAAGTTCTGCCTAAGAAATTCGGCGGTGGACCAACTGACTTCCAATTAGTCGAAAGTGAACAAGACGGCCTGACTCGAGTAAGTATTTTCGTCCATCCCCGTCTCGGGCCTGTGAACGAAAAAAGCCTGTTGAGTGCGGCCCACGAGTTCCTGAGCTCCCGCGGCGAAGGCGAGGACCTCATGTCCCACATTTGGCAAGCAGGCGACACTCTGGAAGTGGTCCGACGACCGCCTTATGCGACCGCACAGTCTAAGATTATGCCGCTGCAAATCATTCGCCAACCCGACTCTCCCCAAGGCAGGGCTCAGTGAAATCGACATCTAGATTGACCCGATGGTATGGGCCAGGCTTGGTATTTGCGCTCGCGGTGTTAGGGCCTGGAGACTTTGTGGCTAACGCCGCTGTGGGTACAACCAACGGTTATCAGTTGCTCTGGGCACTCGCTGCCGTTCTCATTTTTCGTTTCGTTTGGCTCGACGTCTCAGCTAAGTACGTACTAACAACCGGAGAAAGTCTGCTGCACGGGTACCGCCGCGTCGGCATGTGGTTGGTGTGGGCAGTACTACTGTCGCTGCTTCTTTTTGGCCATTTGACCGGTCTCTACACGGTAGTTTTTATGGGTCAAGCACTCGATTTACTTGTGCCGTTGCCCATTGCGGCGAGCGCAACGATCTGGTCTTTGATCTGCGTCGTGGTTGGGTTCGCGCTGATGTTCTGGGGCGGTTACCCTATTGTAGCAAAGGTGTTCCAGCTCCTAATTGCACTGATGGGAGGCGCTCTGATTGTGGCAGCGTTACTTGCAGATCCGCAGCCTGGGGAGATAGTGCGTGGCATTTTGGTGCCGTCGATCCCACCACAGGAGGGTTTCTTCAGCGTTGTGCTGTTGTTGTCAGCGCTGATTGGTACTGAAGCGGGTTCGGTTTCAAACCTTAGTTACTCCTATTTCTTAGCGGAACAAGGATGGAGAAATCGGTCTTTCCTGAGAAGACAAAGGATAGACTTACTCATAGGTATAGCTTGCATTTTCAGCATGGGCGCCTTGCTCCAAATCGCAGCGGCAGGCATTGAACTGCCAAACGGTCGAGAGCTTTCTGATACAAAAGACCTGTTAGCGATCTTCCAAAACCAAGGGTTTGTGGGAACCGTTATCTTCGCTTTGGGAATTTGGTCCGCTGCTTTCTCTACGTTTGTGGGCATCTCGACCGGTTACGGGCTGATCGTCACCGACATATATAGAAGTATTTTGAGGCCCGACAGCTCAGGCGCATTCGAGACCGGCGAGCAACGTGTTGCTGATAGAACGCCCGCCATAAAGGTGGCGAGTGTTGATAGCGGCGCAAGGCCGCACCATAAGGATGCTGTGTTTCGCTCCGTAATATTCTTCTGGTCGTTCTCTCCTGTGTACATACTCGTTACTGACGTGCCGCCAGTCTGGCTCACGCTAGCGGCAAGCTCCGCTTTCGCCGTTATGGTTCCGTTGACAGCGTTCGGGTTGCTGCGCATTACAAACGACCGAAAGCTAATGGGAGACTATTGTAATCGGGCTGTTACAAACGGGATTCTTGTCATATTGATCGCCGTTTCTCTGTTTCTGACTGTCAAGAATGTAGTTGACCTGTTCAAATAAGCGCTATCAAGCGAGGAACTCCACATAACTCACTGACATGGAAGCCAGAGCTAGATATAGAACTCCTCTCGCCAACCCTCATGGCCTCATCACAGGAGCGCGATTTCTGGCACGTGTTCCCGGATTCATTCGGGATCGCTTCACTCTTGAGCAAGCGCGCGCAGTCCAGGCAGATCATTTACGTCGGCGTGAGACCCGCTTCCTCGAGTTCCTTAAACGCGCTGTGTTTGACTCCCATGAAAGTGTTTTGCTTCGACTGTTTAGGCACGCGGGGATCTCGCACCCCGACGTGGAGGAGCTGGTCGCGCAATATGGTCTTGAGGGAGCCTTAAAGACGCTCTTTCACAACGGAATATACGTGGCGGTGGACGAGTTCAAAGGAAGAAAGCCGCTGGTTCGCGGATCGCTTCGTCTTGATATTACCCCGCCGTCCCTGCGCAATCCTCTGGCTGCTTTTCATGTCGCGGCGAGGAGTGGTGGCAGCCGAAGCGCGGCCGCGCCTTTTCTGATCGACCTGGAGTACATCCGCGCCTGTGCTATTGCGTTCGCGATCTATCTCGACGCCCACGGCGGGTCTGACTGGGATAAGGCGACATGGGAAACCCCCGGGGCTGGGAGCCGCTTTCGCCTGCTCAAATGTTGCTGTTTCGGCCGCAGGCCGGTTGCCTGGTTCACCCAGGTGGATCCGTCCGCAGCGGGCCTTGATCCCGTGTTTCGGTGGAGCGATCGCGCCCTTAGGTGGGGAGGTTTGTTAGGTGGTGTGCGGGTACCTCGCCCCGTATTAGCGAGTCCCGAGGAGCCGCTAGCAGTAGCGCGATGGATGCGTGGGGTCTTAGATAACCGCAAAGTTCCCCACCTGATGTCGTTTTCGAGCTCCATCGTGCGGCTCGCGACGGCCGCGCTAGACGCAGACATCGACCTCACTGGAGCCTACGCTACAGTCATGGGGGAACCTACAACGCAGACTCGATTAGACACGATCCGCAAGTGCGGTCTCAACGCGTTGCCAAGGTATGGAAGCATCGAAGCGGGCCCGATCGGATACGCCTGCAGAAATGCAGACGCTGCCGACGATGTGCACGTCGTTCGCGATCTTCAGGCAGTCATCACTGCTGGCTCTCACGGGACGGCGCTGGGGATGCCCAAAAACGCACTGCTCTTAACCGCGCTTCATGCTGCGGCACCCTTCACGATGATCAACTTCTCTATGGGAGATCAAGCGGATCTGATCGAGCGACAATGCCGATGTCCGATGGAACGCTTGGGATGGGGCCCGCATCTTCTGAATATACGAAGCTATGAGAAACTCACCGCCGGGGGCGTAACCTTTGATGATGCCATGATCACTGGACTGCTCGAGGAGGTTCTACCGCAGCGATTCGGAGGCAACCCAACCGACTACCAACTGGTTGAGCAGGAGTCTATACGGGGCGAACCCGCACTGGTGCTTCGCGTACACCCACGCGTCGGGCCCGTCTCAGTGACAGAAATAAAGCGCGAGCTTCTCGCCGGACTTGGTGGCGGACCAGCCGTCAATCAACTAATGGTGCACGGACTTCAAAATGCAGTCGAGATTCGCGTCGAGCGCAGCGTACCGTTGACCACTCGCTCCAGCAAAATTCTTCACTTGCATGTGAATCCGGCGAGTTGAAGGAAAGGGCCAGAAGCTACCGACCGAACCAAAAAATAACACCGCCGGCAAGGGTAGTTATTGACCGTTACGAATATCAGCCCAGACGGATCAGTCTAAGGGATCCGACAAAAGCTGACTAAATTTGAGGCTGTCGGCGCGGTCTGCTGGAATCTCGATCCGCATCGCGACGGGCGTGCCACCGACGCTGGCTGAGATGCCGCCGGCGTTCTGCACCGAGCCATGTTGATCGGTTCTGCCGTCTGTCATTGCTGCGTCGTTCGACCCTGACACGTTGATCTTCCTGGTAAGCCTTATGACTGGCTTCCTTGTCGTTAGCTTTGAACAACTTGCTTTCGGGCGCAAGGCTCCTACCCATCTCGCAAATTTCACCCCATACATCGTCATCGATCGGCTCGCACCGTTTCTTGAACTCTAATGCCTCGCGCACAAATTCAACCCGGTCGTCGGTTGCATACAACAACGACAACAATGTACGTCGATTAGCTGCGTCAGCCGAGGAGCCTGCAAGCAGACCACGCAACAGTTGTATTGCATCGTCAGTTCTGTGCTCACCCAACGCGTCGTCTATTTGTTCATCAAAGCTCGACTCACTCACCTCGATATCGAAAATAGAATCTCTGAGGTGCGGGGCTTGGAACATTGTTCTATCCATAAAGGGCTTGCGATGGGTGATGTCGCGGCGAGTCCCACCGTAAGAATTGAAGGACCCGGACGACGGATCAGTCTCAGTGGTTGGTGACGTGCTTGGAGCAGTAACTGGATCAGGCTCAGCGATAGTTTGTTGCGCCGATTGCGACCTATGCTCGTCGGTATTAGTTGAGTCCGATGGCCCAGAGCGTGGCGCTGCTGGCAAATCCCGTGTTCGGTATTTTAGCGTCGGACTGGAACTCTTTTGGCCGCGCCGACCATGATTCACCGACCACAACAAGCACCCGAACAGAACTACTAGCGAAGCGACGAGAATCCACGACATAACTAATGCTTACATCTGGTGATGATGACAGGCTGTTTGTTACCGAGCACTCCCCCCCGGAGGAGATGCTTCGAGTTTAACACAGATTGATAGATATCTGATAAAATCTTTAAACATCAAATAGTTAATGAAACATTGATGGATCATCACAAGCCCAACCCCTGATGAATGGAGCCATGTGCTCCAGATCAAAGCGTGAGTTAGTTCAAGCGGCTGTTGTATTATTAGTGACCACGGAGCCGATTACATGAAGACGATCCTCTTACCATTCCAGGATGACGATGTCGCTGAGCTGGCATTAGAAACAGCGCTCATGGTAGCAAGTCAATTCAATAGTTACTTAGAAGGCTTGTACGTGCTGACCCAGCCGCAGGTGATTGCCGGGGAAGGTATCGCCTTCCCCGCGGTATACCTAAGTCAGGCCGCAGAGGACGGACGCAAGCTCGCCGATGCCGCACGCGCACGCTTCGAAGCGTATCTGCGTGGCAAAGACATCCCGCTCGGCAACATCGGTGACCATATGGAGGGCGTTTGCGGTGCCTGGCGGGAACAGGAAGGAGTGGAGACGCAGATCGTTGGTGAATATAGCAGGCTGTTCGATCTTGTGGTTATTGCTCGAACTAACAAGGTCTACACTGGTGACTGGAATAGCATTTGCGAGGCTGCGTTATTTGACAGCGGTCGTCCGGTACTGATAGCAGGCGACAGGTCAGCCCAAAGCATGTCAGAACACATAGTGATTGCCTGGAACGGCAGCACCGAGACCGCACGTGCAATTGCCCTCGGAATGCCGTTTCTCAGGATAGCAGATCGCGTCACTGTGCTGACCGTAGAGGGAGGCACAGTGCCGGGGCCGACGGGTGACGAGGTAGCGCGCCACTTATCGCGACACGGTATACGCGCCACCGCAATGACTGGACAGCCCGATGGCCAACCGACCGGGGAGGCGATTCTGCACCAAGCCCATGCGCTGGGTGCTGACCTCCTCATTAAGGGCGC
>JAOTYS010000726.1 GCA_029861795.1 Gammaproteobacteria bacterium
CAGCCCGAATCTCGCATGAGTTCGAGGCGGATGCGGTCAAACCGGGAGTAATCCAGAGATGGCTTCCGGACGGATATATCGATCGGGCCGACCATTGCATAGACGAATGCCCATTCGCTACAGCCCCGGTAGGTCACTCTCAGGTGATCTTGTTCCATGCGCAGATCATCAACGTCGCGTCCCAATGATGTGCGAGAGGAGGCGAGGAAGAAACCCAGTGAATGCGCCTCGAACCTGCCCTGGCGAAATACATTAGGAGGACCGGTCATGCCATCCGCATGGAACACCTCTCCACCCGGGGATGCGTATTGCTGACGGCCGACATAGGCATTGATTTGAGCGACCAGCACGTTTCCGAGCGACAACAGGTGCTCGTATTCCTTCAACAATGACTGGTTCCTGCCAGAGCGAATCAACGCTTGCGTCACCGAGTCGCCCAGCAGCCTCCGGTAGGATTCCTGGAATTCACGCATGGATGTCAGTCCATCGTCCAAATTTTGCGGCTCCCAGGCCAGCAGCGGTTCCTGCAAGAAAGGCTTAAAAAATCCACGGGTCGTGTCGGTCTGGTACTTGAGCGTGACCTCGTGAACAAAGTTGTTCATCTCACGTTCTGCGAACACAATCCGTTCGACCGTGGAGTAGTAGTCGTGAAGATCTCTTCTGAGGCCGTCGTCTTTAATATGATTTGCATAACCGGACGATTGGACGGCCTGGTAGGCGCCGGCGCTGGCAACGAAATAAGCGGGTACCTGGCTGGCCGCTAGAAGGTCGCTGGCAAATTCGACGTATTCCCGGTTGTACCATTGGTCGGCAAGCTCAGGCGGCCCGGTGATTTCCGTCATGCGATTGGAGCCGAATATCGCACCAATGCGTTGCCGTTTGAGACGGGTGATACTGACGAGGTCTTGCGAGATGCTCTCCGCCACGGCATGCAGCTGGTTATTCAGTTCTTTCGTTACCTTCCCGTTTTCGTACCAGGCATCGATTTGCAGCGCAATCAGTATGCCGGCAATGACGAGTGCGATCTCTCCTACGACGTACCCCAGGTATTTGCGGACGTTGTTATTCATAAAGTGATGATGTTTGAACAAGCGAGTAAGCAGCATGGTCACGATTATAGGGCACTGAGCCGCGAACCAATGACGTTGCTTTCAATCAACCCTCGACTTTCCACGTGGCAAGAAGTCCTTTCTGTGCAAGGCCATGTAACGATGGTAGTGGCGGCGATAAATCTTCCGACGAGTAATTGTTGCTTGACAAACAATTTTCGAAGCGTATAGTCCGCCTCCCTATGAAAAAACGACATCAAAATTTGTTTGCGTTTGCACACGGTAAAGAAGTGCTTTCTTGCGAAAGCCGACTTCAACTCCGAGGGATTCTTATGCCTTCGATAAATGATGCGGCGATGTAATCGCTCTTCAGTACATAACGCTGAAGGGCTCGGATTGATTTGACCTTTCAGTGGCGAATAATGCCCTGTTTGGTTTCACCAGTCAGGGCTTTTTTTTGCCCTGGCATATGTTCTTTAACAATGCGGATTGTGTGAAATGCTGGGGCAGCATGTTTCGGTGCAGTACCTACAGACCCCGCTGCGCGTCAAATAATGACGCCTGCCCCGACTTCTTATGCTGATGTAGCTCAAATGGCAGAGCAGCTGTCTTGTAAGCAGCAGGTTGTGAGGTCGAGACTCATCATCAGCTCCAAATTCCGGAGAGACATTCACGGGCGAGCGTAGCGACTCCACTGCTGCTCTCTACACCAAACATCGGGGGATTAGTTCATTCGAGAGAACATCGCTTTTGCAAGGCGAAGAGTGCGGTTTGAGTCCGCGATCCTCCACCACACAAAGGGACGGTAGCTTAATAGCAAGAGCGCTGGATTGTCGATCCAGAAGATGTGGGTTCAATTCCCATGCGTCCCGCCAAACCATGATCCGGTCGGCTAACGGGCAGGCCGCGAGGCTCTCAACCTCGAAGTGCGAGTTCAAGTCTCGCCCGGATTACCAAACAATATCCCGGTAGCTCAAGTAGAAGAGCGCCGCTCTTACAAAGCGGAGGCTGGCGGTGCGATTCCGCCCCGGGTGACCAGTTTTGACGCCATTGCCG
>JAOTYS010000219.1 GCA_029861795.1 Gammaproteobacteria bacterium
CTCGCCAATACCTTCGGACGTTTCAGCGAAGCACTTTGCCCATTATCCGGCAGCAAATTTGTTCCTTTTTTTGACCACACCCACCGCTCTATCAAACCCCTCGTTATCTAGATGTGATCGTCAAGCGACGATACCGTCGCCGACGTGCTGAAGAGTCGTGAAGTTGACATCTTCTACCATCGCTGGGAACTTGAGCAAGCTATTGGCCGTTTTGTCGGAACCTATGAAGCACAATCGATAGTGCGTTTGCGTGTCCTATAGCGAAAACCTTTGACCATACCCATATAGAAACGGAAATATACGCGCTCGCGGTACGCTGTTTCGCCTCGAGCCTCCCGCCAAACCGCGCGAGTACCGATAGACAATAGCCGAATTCCCAGTCGCAATGGGATACCGGCCACGGTCAGTCCGGTGCCGATGGCGTTAACCGGTGGAGATGCCGGCCCGTCCCCTGCATAACTGCTGAATCGACCCGAGGCAGCACAGTAGAACCCCTGGGCTTGTCGATAGCTGCCAACGTGATTCACACTACATTTCCGCGCCTGCACGAAATGATCCACTCGAGCGTCAGGCAAATACCAGCCTCGCAGGCCCGCTTCCAACAGCCGGGCCCGGAGATCGACCCCCTCGCTCGTGCGTTGTGCACGACGCTTAGGGTTAAGACCCCAACGAGCATCATATGCGCCAACAGCGGCCACCGATGCGGCAAGACATGCCCAATTTACCTCCAGCACATGCTGTCTGCAGTCTAGCGCGCCGGGCTTGGCGCCGTAGTCCAAGCCCACTACAGATGCGGGAGCCACAGAGCGAAGCTCGTCGCTAGAGATGTGTTTCTCGTAGACGCTTCGAACTGGCCCCGCGAAAAAATAGCCATGCGGTTTGTCGCTGAAAGCGGACCAGTAGACCGCTAGCCAGTCGCGGCACGGTGTCACGTCGTCGTCAGTAAACACGGTCAACTGACCGGATGCATTTCGCAGCCCCGTGTTCCTCGCTCTACTCAACCCCTGAACTGGTTCTTCCACATATTTGATCGGTACCTTGCCTTGAAATGCTCGACAGACCTCGGGAGTCCTATCAGTACTGTTGTTATTGACGAGAACGAGTTCCCATTGGAGTTTCTGGGGAACTGCGCATTTCGCTAGTGCGTCCAGCGTGATCTCAAGTCTTCGACACCTGTTCCAAGTGCTAATGACTACCGAGAGGTCCATTGTGTGCGAGACACCCGTCAACAGGGTTGTGTGTGACACGCGTTGTTCACATCAAACGTTTCCACAGCCGCTGAATATACTCTCGTCCGCTGCAGGCTGGCTGTGTTGAGCCCCAAGAGCCAGCATAGGAGGATGCAACCCGGTGACAAGTTCCGTCAGTTTCTTAACGTTCCGATGTCTCTCGAAGCGGCCGCACATGAGGGGGTTATCGCTTAGCATTACTCAATTTACTCCATATGTCGCGCAACTCCAGGACTATATTTGAGAGGCAGATAATTGCAGCAAAGAGTCCTATGGCTCCCCACGTAAACATAAGGAGCATCTGCACCGCGCCCCACAACATCCAAAGCCAGCTAGAGTTTGCGGCAGTAAGTATGTTGTAGCCTCCCATGACACCGAGATAGCCTGCGAAGGTCATGCCCGCGCCAAGAGCGGCCAAAATCACGTTAGTAACCAGCCAAGATACTGCGTCGGTAATGCTCATAGCGTCACCCCCGCTTCCTATCCCCACCGTGTTTCCTCTGTCGCGCACCGATACCTAAAGTATGCTCGGCAAAAACTTGCCGATAGTACTGCGGAGGGGAGACAAGCAGTCGTTGTGGCGCAATGCTCCTTCAGTTGACCATGCCAACCGTAGGTCAACGAATTCTAAAAAACCCAGCGGTAACACCGCGTCACCGCTGGAAAACCCCCCACCAATAGTACTAACGTATCCCGATTTGGTTCTGTAAACCATTGTACCGATGGCCAATAAGGGCCAGCACACACAGTTATGACCGACCTCCACGACTAAATCGACCAGCTCATGGTTGCGATTGAGCGGCTATGCGCTACGCGGAACAAAAGCTAGGGAAGGATTCACCGCAAATCGCGATTAACTTCGGCGCTACCTTTCTGTCAATTCGTACCTTTGTAATTTGAGCCGTATCAAAGAAATCGTTTTGCTTAAATTGTTTAATGCGTAATCGGGATAGAGGTCCTCTACAATATACACGCTAACTCTACAGCGATTTTCTAGACGTCAGTCTTTTGTTTTTTTTTTAATCCGTGCTAGCTCCAAGTTGGGCCAGCCATGCGTCCGGTAAATTCTTGATGAACATGCCTGGCGCACACGATATCTACCTGCGGTGAGGGCCGAACGTCTGGTGGCTTGCAAACGGCGGGGATTCTGCTCGAGTTGCGGTGCCCGTCGGATGGTCGAGAGCGCCGCCTTGCTGATTGATGAAATCTTGCCTGAGTTACCGATGCGTTTTCGGATAGCGCACTTAATCTGAACATTCACTTCCATGTGTCGTTTCTGGACGGGGGTTGCGTCATTGGCGAAGAGGCCTTCGGTTTTCGCCGTGTCAAGCCACCAACACCAGTGGAGTCGGGCTAGCTCATTCAAACCATCAGTCAACGAGTCGGGCGCTACGTGGATCTCGAGGGGCTGCTGGTATGGGATGTCGAGAACAGTTATCCGCCCCTGGAATCGTTAGAACAAACGACCATGGACGATATTTTTGGGTCATTCGATTACGTACCGGGTCGCCATCGGCCCTCAGGCAGGCCCCAAGGCGTTCACTCTGCAAACAGTCCCGGCCCGGAACGTTGAGGATCGCGAAGTTGACAAGCTTGCCAAGGCGTCAGGTTTTTCCTAGCATGCTGGTGTTGGTCAAAGGGTATGGATTGACTAATTGGTCCTGCCGCTGGGCTTTCTTACGCGGAGTACTGCATTTCCTGATTAGTGTTCACGGTGAATATCGAGATCCTACGAAGAGAGGGCACAAGTCAGTCAATCTGGTCACCTCTGGACTTGAAGCCAAGAAGCCTGAGCTGATTAGCCAGTGCTTGAGCGACAACGGTGTATCCGCTGTCATTGGGATGCGCGTCATGGGCTGGATAGACGTTCGTGTCCCGGCTGCGGGTGCACAAGATCCAGCGGCACCCAAATGGTGAGCTGAGGCTACTGACGCGGCGCGAGTTGCCGCGCCAAACTCCGTACCACAGGCCCAACAACGGCGGCCCGCAGACTTCGCACGGGGGCCCCGACAACGGCCAGCAGACTTCGCACCGGGGCACGCACCAAGCGCATCCGGAAAGATCCGATGGAATATCGACAATGATATGAATTCGGTCCTCGTCTGAATCATTGAAGGCCTCGTGTGGTACCGTGGGATCGAACCACCACAACTCGCCCTCCTGCATGAGGGTTTCTTCCCCTCCGGCCTTGAAACGGCTGCCCTTAACACTTTTTAGCACAAGATGATATCGGTCACGCAGCAACCAGTAGAGGCCATCGTCCGTGTGGGGGTAGATCGTGCCATGGGGTTTGAGTCTTACAATCACCGCCCGACCCATAGCCCCATTCATGCCCCTAACGATTCTCAGGGACACTTAACCATTGGATCTGTCGGCGGTATGGAAGCATCGAGCTGCTTTGGGGGTCGAATCCCAACCGCGACCAGTTCAAATCGGTTGATCAGGTTCAGGGTCTTCTATCGTTGTTTATCGTTCGTGGTAAGTCCGGTCATTTAAAAGACCAGCTAGTACTTGCCCGCCCCAGTGATCGTTGGCTTAAATTTAACGTCGTTACTTTCATTATCCCTACGCCAAAATTAACCTAAGGCTCGTCGCTCAGTCGGATTTTTCGAAACGATTGACTAAGGTGCCGATGCCATCAATAGTAACTGCGATAGTGCTACCAGGTTTCATGGATCCTACCCCAACGGAGGTGCCACAGCAGATGACATCTCCAGGGTAAAGGGTCATGTCCTGTGAAAGTAAGCTCACCAGCCTTGCGGGCTGGAATATCATGTCACTTGCCCGATAATTTTGTCGCTCTTGTCCATTAAGTTCGGTCTTCACTGTCAGCTCGGCAGGATTCAGATCGGTTGAAACAACGGGTCCGAATACCCCGAAGGTGTCAAAACTTTTAGCGCGAGCCCACTGCTGAAAGGCACGATCCTTATTGATCAATTCGATTGCTGTGACGTCGTTGATACAGGTATACCCAAAAATGTATTGCTTAGCCTCGTCATCTGACACCGCCCGGCAGACCCTCCCCATTACAATTCCCAGTTCTCCTTCAAAAACAACCTTTCCATCGTAGGCGGCCGGGCAACGAATAGTCTCTCCGGTGGCTAAGTAAGAACTATCAGCCTTGAGGAAGTACAAGGGTTCGCTCGGAACACTGAGGTTTAATTTTTCTGCCAGTGCAAAAAAGTTATTCCACAACGCAATCATTTTTCCCGGAACCGTAGGCGTCAGTACCTTCACTTCGTCCAAGGAAAGTGAAGCGCTGGTGGCGGTGGGATTGGCAAACATATCTCCTTGATGGATTGTTATTGCGTCGTGGTGAAGCGTGCCAAATCCTACCAGTCCATTGTGGTCAAAACGGACCCAACTGGCCATATCTAATTCCTCTGCCCTTGAGTGAATTCATCGCAAGTATACAATGGCGGCGCAGAGCACTATTAGGATCACATAAACTAATGCGAGATTTAGTGTGTACAGTCGGCTAACGGTCTGACAGTCGATGCACTGCAGTGCTATGACCGTAACCGCCGAGTTTAAAACTTCGATAGCCCGCTGCACTGGTATCAAATGTTTTTTCCGCCCGTGCACCAAATTGCACACAAGTCGATGGTGTGGTGTACATCGAAGCAGTCCCGATGCGTCCGGTAAATTCCTGATGAACATGTCCGGCGCACACGACATCTACCTGCGGTGAGGCTTCAATGAGCTCAATGAACTCGGCGGCGTCGTTTAGCCCGATCTCATCGATCCAAGCGACGTTGATGGGGATGGGGGGGTGATGAATAAAGACTAAGGTCCGCGCATTGGGGCCATTAGCCAATTGAGTTTTCAGCCAGTTTAGCTGACCCGCGTCGATACGGCCCTTGACCTCACCCGGTACGTGGGAATCGAGACCAATGATGCGCCATGCCTCTGCAGCTAGAGTGAAGGTGAGGGGACCGTCGTTGTCGGGAAAGAACTCGGGGAAAGCCTCTCGTAGGTTGCTTCGATCGTCGTGGTTGCCGGGGATAATCCTGCAGCGATCAATCCACTTCCCGAGGGCCTCGCGCAGCATCAGATATGTCTCCAGTGCTTCATCCTGAGCGAGATCCCCAGTCAAAATTAGATAGTCGAGATCGGCTTGCTCGTCTCTAACCTGCTCCAACACGGCCCGAAAAGTGGTCCACGTCGCCACGCCAGCCAGCAGAGCTTGCGGATCCTTGTAAAGGTGGAGATCGGTGAGCTGGACGATGTTAATGGTCATTGACTAGGTATCGTCAGGGCCGCGGCGAGATCGACTTCTGAGTGTGTCCGTGACGCCGGTTCATCGAAGAATTCTCCTTAAAAAACACCACTTTTTCACCATATTTCGGCCTGTCTGTGACCATTTCCATGAAGTCTAATCGGTGCTCCGTCGTATGGCTCCTTGGCCGCTCTTTATGTTAAGCTGTTTTCGCTATATGTAGGGAACGCTTAGACGAACTTTACATTATATAGGGTGTGTCGCCTTATTGTGTCGCCTTATTTAGTTGACCAGGGAGTGAATTAGGCACATGGACAAGTGCAACATTTTGTAAGAAACAAGGATACTGGTCATCGGTACCATTGACAGCGGGATTCACGCCCGTGTATTTTGCACTGGTCCGGAGGGGGAGTTATTTGAAGGAGGGGGAAGCGGCCACGCCCGTTTGATTTAAATCAAGCGGCGAATAGGGAAAGCCAATTATTATTTCGATCGGTCCTTTACATCGAGTGGGGGAAAAGGATCGATCAGAAAAGCCGCTCATCCTCAAAACGTCGCCGTTAGTCTGGTTCGGCGGCTATTTATCGGGAATTGTCGACCATACATCGGGATGTATGGGTATTGTCGGTTGAATGAAGTGGGGTGAATTAAATCGCGACCGCAGCGCGCATCATGCTGCCTAACGCTACTTACAAAAAGGCTGGATTCGAAATATGGGTGTTTCATTCATTAATGTTGGTGGGGTGTTGTTCAATCTGGCGGTGATCGCCGGGGTGCTGTTGCTCCTGGTGGTCGTGGTCGGCGGGGCTTTATTGCTGTTGAGTCTGCTGCGGCACCAATACGGGAATCGCGAGCACAATCGCTCGGCGGTCAACCTGAAATCCATGGCACAGGCGGTGCCGTCCTACCGTTCGAAGCTACCCCAACTCACCAAGGAGCTCTCGCGTGCACGTCGGTTAGAACGGCCGATGACACTGCTCGCAATACGGCCGATGAGCGCTCTATTGGGAATCGCCTCGGAGGAAGAAACCAAAGACGGTCATGACACCCAGTCGTACCGCTTGGATCCAATAGATTTTTTATATTGCGGGTGTGCACTTCGTGATGCTTTAAGGGAAATCGATATTGCAGCTTATGATGGAGCCCACAATCAGTTTGTTGTCGCGTTGCCCGAGTCTACCAAGAAGCAAGCGGTGCTTGCTGTGAACAGGTTAAATGACATTATCGGTGATCGAATTGCCAGCCAGCTCTACGTCGGAATAGCGGAGTTTCCGGAGGATGGTCTTACTATTGAAGATCTCATCAAGCGTGCGATGGAACCGACGAATCGTGAGCTAGGCGCACATGATCAGGCCGAAGACCGAGAACCAGCTACTCCTCTTTGGCAAAAGCACGCAACAATGATTCGAGAAAACGAAAGAGCGAGCAGCTGACTTGAGCGCTGATCTCACGACATTTACCGCGTACGAGAGGATCCATTGGTGCACAGGAGAATAGCTAGTGACTATGGGAGGCTTCCCATGAGCATGTTATTCAGAATTAGTTATCCATATGTTAAGCGAATGATAGATCTCGTCCTGGGTATACTGCTATTGATCCTGATGCTACCGGCGCTAGTAGTCTGCGCCATCATCATCAAGATTGATTCACCGGGCCCGGTATTCTTTGCACAAGAACGTACGGGCAAAGGTGGTAAGCGGTTCAAAATGTTTAAGTTTAGAACCATGGTTGCCGATGCCGAAGAGCTGAAGGGTCACTATCAGCATCTAAATACACAGAGCTATCCGGATTTTAAGATTGAGGATGATCCGCGAATCACTAAACTAGGGCGTATTCTGCGCCAGACCAGCCTTGATGAACTCCCTCAGATCTTCAACGTAATTCGCGGCGATATGAGTTTGGTGGGCCCGAGACCGACATCCTTTTCCAGTTCAACATACGATTTGTGGCACACAGCGAGGTTGGACACAACGCCGGGTATTACAGGTTTGTGGCAAGTTAATGGGCGAACCGACATCGATTTTGACGATAGAAGTCGTCTAGATATTGCGTACATTCGTAATCAATCTCTCTGGTTGGATCTAACAATTCTGCTGCGTACTTTTACATCTGTCATCAGAAAAGAAGGTAGATGACGCATGACCGACTATTTGGCCTTCGTATTTTGGGCACTCGCCGCATTGATCCTATACACCTACGTCGGATTTCCACTGACCTTGCTTTGTGTCGGCGCGGCGCGAAGACATGGTGTGCAAAAACGGCCTATCACACCGAACATAAGCCTCATAATAGCCGCCTACAATGAACAACAAAGCATCGCGCAAAAGCTGAATAATTCACTAGATCTAGATTATCCCCACGATGCTTTGTTGTTCATTG
>JAOTYS010000727.1 GCA_029861795.1 Gammaproteobacteria bacterium
CAATGCGAGAGCTCATGGCCCACTGTGTGAATGTCTGGGAGAGTGATTCCAAGGCATATAGTTACCACCCGGTGGGTTACATGCAAATCAGCCCAGAGATCATGCACGAGGATGTTGCCAGCATCGCAGAGCAGCAACGGGAGATCGGCTACGAGTCGGTTTTCGTCGAAGGTAAGAAGAAATGCATGAATTATATGAAGGGAATGTTTGATGATTGGCAGGCGCAGGGCATCACCTCTGTGCTGCACGAGAAACGTGGCGGTTACGCCAACAACACCAAAAGCATTTACGGTTTGGCCGGCAAAGCGGAGGCCGAAGGTGTACGCATCATTTCTGGTCTAGAAGTTACCGGATTCACGAGGGCGAACGGCAGCGGTGCAGTGAGCGCGGTGGAAACTGATCGCGGCGTAATTGAATGCGACTATGTTGTAGTGGGTGCAGGCCCATGGATACCGAGTCTTTGGAACATGTTGAATTTGCCGAAGGCGATTAGCATTAAAGGTAGCGATGGGAAAATCCACGATGGAATACCAATGTGGGTGTATTGGTGCCTAGAGGAAGGCACACTTGGTGTTGACCCTGAAGTTCAGAAAACGAACGATGGCAAGATGCCTCCTGTTATTCACGTCGATTCGGACGCTCCACTGTTCTCGGACGTTGACAAGTCGCCGATCACCGATCAGATATGGGGCATTTACTATAAGCCAGACTTTAATTTTGGTGGTATCCAAGGTGGCGCAGCGCCATATAAAGTTGAGAAAGATTCAGACGACGTCGCGGTAGATCCATACGGACCGGATTCCCCTGAATTTGTGGTCGGGGATGATTTTGCACACATGTGGTGCTCGGCGCTTGCGCATTGTCAGAAGCGTTTCGAAGGGAAAATCGGCAAATACAAGAATCACGAACCGTCCGGTGGTCTTGGTGCATTCACACCTGATAGCTTCCCTGTGTTCGATGTTTTTTGTGAGAACTGCTATATCATCGCCGATTCCAATCACGGCTATAAGATGATTGGCGTGGGACAGCTTGTAGCGGAAGAGATCTGCGGCACACCCAGCGCGTTGTTGGAGCCGTTCCGCTTTTCACGATACGCGCAGGGAAGGCTCCACCCAGTATCCCATAGCCCGTTTCCATGGAGTTGAGGCTGTTAAATGCAGGTGGTATAGAGTTTGCCAGTGCATTGCAAATGCTATCCAGTTGAACTGATAAATACGAAACGATTGACGCTTTACCAATAGGAGGATTTGTTATGGCCAAGAAGAAACGCGCGACGAAGAAGAGAGCAACCAAGAAACGCGTTGTAAAGAAGACTGCAAAAAAGCGCGCGGTCAAGAAACGCGCAACCAAAAAGGCGACAACGAGATCCGCGATGCGCGAATCCACGGATCTTGACGCCCACGTCAATGCCCCTGGTCGCGCGCAGTTGGTCAAGCAGGTCAGAGAAAAGATTAACAAGCTTGGTATCGATTACATCTACTATCAATTCATATCTGTGACAGGCCGCATCGTCGGCAAGGGTATTCCGGCTGATCATTGGGAGCGCACCGCCGAAAAAGGATTTCAGCTGGTCTACGGCTCCACCGCAAACTTGTTCGTCGATCGTTACGGCCACTACATTGGCTACGGACCTGAGGCGATGGAGCTGGTCGGCATCCCCGACCCAGACACATTCTGTCAGCTCCCGTGGGACAAGCGTGTGGCTCGCGTTTACTGCACCTGCTTCCGTAATCGTGAGGAAAAGAAAAATCCGGGTGGGGCGCTCACATCTGATTGCCGCGGCAACCTGCGCCGCATTCACGATGAGTTTCAGAAAAAGTACAAGGGGCTGCACCTGCGTCATGGCATGGAGCCGGAAATGATGTGGCTGAAGCGCGGTGAGGATGGAATGCCGGACGGTGGTTTCTCCAAACCGTTTTGTTACCACATCGATCAGTTTGAATCATTGCGTCCGGTGTTCATGAAAGTCATCGAGTATTCGCGTTTTATGGGTCTGGACATGATTCAAGGCGACCATGAGGATGCACCAGGTCAGCTCGAGCTCAACTGGACTTTCGACGACTGTTTGCGCACTTGTGATCGGCTCGCAACCTAC
>JAOTYS010000728.1 GCA_029861795.1 Gammaproteobacteria bacterium
CGCCGAGAACTCAGTGACGAGGATTACCGCGCATTCGCGCGCGAGGGTATCGAGACGTACTCGCGTCAGCCACTAGACCCTAAAGAGTGGGCCAACTACGAAAGATCGTTGTTCTTTCTGCAAGGGGCATTCGACGACGCCAACGCATTTCTACAAATCAAAAACCGGCTGCAAGAAATAGAATCGGAGCGTGGCGTCCCCGGGAACCGAATATTCTATCTATCTATCCCGCCAAGGCTTATTGAACTCTGCGTCAATCAACTTCACGCCGCCGGGCTGATTAGCCCTGACGATAATACTAAGCTATTCTCGCGGGTGATCGTAGAAAAACCGATTGGACGCGATCTAGAGAGTGCGCGCCAGGTCAACGTCACGTTGTCGCGAGTGCTCGAAGAACGTCAGACCTTTCGTATCGATCACTATCTTGGCAAAGAGACAGTGCAGAATATTTTGGTCATGCGGTTCGGCAACTCGATATTTGAGCCGCTTTGGAACCAAAAACACATTGACCACGTGCAGATCACCGTAGCAGAGCAGGAGGGCGTTGGTACCCGCGCTGGTTACTATGATCGAGCCGGTGCACTTCGGGATATGGTACAGAATCATATTCTGCAATTGCTTTCACTTACCGCAATGGAGCCGCCATGGGCCATTACCGCCGATGTCGTCCGAGACCACAAGCTGGAAGTATTGAATTGCCTAAGATCGATAGAGATCAAGGATTTGAAAAACCATGTAGTGCGCGCACAATATTCGGCCGGCAAGCACAATGGTGTCGACATACCGGGCTACCGGCGCGCGGATAATGTCGAGGCCGATTCGACCACAGAGACCTACACCGCCATCAAGGTGTTTATAGATAACTGGCGCTGGTCCGGTGTGCCGTTCTATCTTCGTACCGGCAAACGCCTACCGAAGCGGGCGAGCGAAATCGCAGTCCAATTCAAGGCTGTACCACCCGTTCTGTTCAACTGCGACCCTAGGCGGCCGATTGAACCCAATGTATTGACGTTGCGGATTCAACCCGACGAAGGATTATCGATGCATATCGCCACCAAGCTACCCGGGCCAAAGGTGCGCATCAAACCGGTGACCATGGATTTTCACTATGGGACAACGTTCGACGAGCAGTCACCAGAGGCCTATGAGCGCTTGTTATTGGATGTTATGGCCGGCGATGCCACGCTATTTATGCGTGGCGATGAAGTAGAGGCTTCCTGGACGTGGATTACCAACATCTTGGGAGCGTGGGAACAAAGCGGCGAGCGTTGGTTACCCGAGTATGCGGCCGGCACTTGGGGCCCAGTTGAAGCGGACAGGCTGATAGAAGCGGACAGTCGTAAATGGCGGATACTCTGATCGAGGCCTTGTTAACGTGATTGATAGCAATGCCGTGATTCGGACATATCCCGACCTAGAGAGTGTGAGCCATGCGGCCGCCGAGGTGTTTACCGATATCGGGCGTACTGCTATTGCCGATACAGGCGGCTTTGCCGTCGTCCTCGCAGGTGGCTCGACACCACGAAGGCTTTATGAACGCTTGGCGGACACGCCGTTCCGAGCGCGGGTTGCGTGGGACAAGGTGGAATTCTTTTGGGGCGATGAGCGCGCAGTATCGCCCCAACACCCGGACTCGAACTACCGTATGGCCAACGACGCCATGCTCAAGCATCTCAACATGGCCGAAACACGCATCCATCGGATGCCGGCAGAGCAGCCCGATCTCGACAGCGCCGCCCGCGACTATCAAGCGGAGCTTGCATCCGTTTTTGGCCTAACAAGCAGTGGGCACGTGCCCCGCTTCGATCTCGTATTATTAGGTATGGGAACAGACGGGCATACGGCATCGTTGTTTCCCCATGCCAACGCCCTGCATGAAACCAAGCGCTGGGTAATGTCGACACATATCCCGGCATCAGATAGTCGTCGACTTACACTGACACCGATAGTTATCAACAACGCCCGCCATGTGTTGTTCCTAGTGACGGGTGCAGACAAAGCAGAAACATTGGCGCAAGTACTTAATGGCCCGTATGAACCTGCACGACTCCCGGCACAGCTCATCCACCCCGCGTCGGGCGACATAACCTGGT
>JAOTYS010000220.1 GCA_029861795.1 Gammaproteobacteria bacterium
TTTTCGATAGGATCGACACAATATCCACTGGAGCGTCCATAGGTCGTGAGCACAATCTGATCGCTCTCATTCGCCCGCACAAAGCAAAGACCACGTTGACCGTCATGTAATTTGCATGCCCGTGGACAAACGTCGCATTGAATCCGTCCATCTTCGAGACGATGCCAATACTTCGTCGCTACTGTGGTGTTGATTGATTCGGGCACTACGATTATCTCCTCTTCTAGAAAAGATCGCATAAAGCGCCGGATTACGCTTTGATTCAGATCAAGGATGAAATGCGGTTGTTCATATATTCGACAGAATCGACATTGCGATGGAGATGGGTTACGGGCGGGATTCGAACATATCGAGCTAGCTCCCGGTGATGGATATGTGCCCTAGAGAAGGCGAGCTTTAGGGATGTAAAGGTAAACCTCAGAACGGTGTCTCGGTGTGGAGGCGAGCACGCTTGACCTGGGTCAAAGAAAAAGAATCTATGTGGGATAGGCTACATCTTATTGTTTTTCAGAGAGGGACATAACGATGAAATTCTTGGTTTATCGCTGCGTCAAAGAGCCCGATTACTTTATCGTCACAGATAAAGATCACGTTCACAAGGTGAAGGGCAGTCTCTGCCCCAGCGGTGGTGACGTAGAGGAGATCGGTGAATACGATGAGATGGGTAAATCGCGGGTAGCTTTTGATGAGACCCTAGCGAAAAATTCGATCGAGCACCAGGGATATTATCTATTCGAGGCGAGCACCTTTGCGCCCGTATCGAAGTCTAGAGGAACTATGCCTGGATAATCGCAGTAGCTTTAAGATACTCCGTGGCAGTGAGTCGCTTCTTGATGAACAGCTGTAACGGCTGGGCAGACAAAGCGAGGTGGAGATCGAGCTGTTGTGGGGATAAGGAACTAATAACTAACACGACGTGGGAAGGAATGTACCATGACCGCAAAGGCTATTGAATTTGATGAGGTCGCGCGGGCTAGCATGGCTCGAGGCGCAAATATTCTGGCGGACGCTGTAGCACTTACGTTGGGTCCTAGGGGGCGCCACGTAGTACTGGATAGGTCATTTGGTGCGCCAGTCGTGACGAAGGACGGTGTGTCTGTTGCTAAGGAGATTGAGCTTAAGGACAAATTTGAAAATCTTGGGGCCCAGATGGTCAAAGAGGTGGCTTCGCAGACCTCCGACGAGGCAGGAGACGGCACGACCACTGCCACCCTGTTAGCGCAATCGATGTTTCGCGAGGGCCTGAAGGCGGTGACCGCTGGATTCGATCCAATGGATTTGAAGCGCGGCATCGACAAGGCAGTCGAGCAGGCGACCTCGGCTCTAGAAGACATTTCGCAGCCTTGTGATGATCCAAAAGCAATTGCCCAGGTCGGTACTATTTCGGCAAATGGTGATGCCGCTATCGGCCAGCTCATCTCAGATGCGATGGCCCAGGTGGGGAAGGAAGGGGCGATTACAGTTGAAGAAGGATCAACCTTGGAAAACGAACTCCAGGTCGTAGAAGGCATGCTGTTTGATCGAGGCTACTTATCCCCATATTTTGTCACTAATCAGGAGAACATGAGCTGCGAGCTGGATGATGTAAAGATACTTCTTTACGACAAGAAAATCTCGAGTGTTCATGAACTTGTTGCGTTGTTGGAGACGGTATCCAAGGAGGGAAAGCCGCTCATGATCGTGGCGGAGGATGTAGAAGGGGAAGCGCTGGCGACGCTTGTGATTAACAGCATTCGCGGGATTCTAAAGGCTGTTGCGGTGAAAGCCCCCGGTTTTGGTGATCGACGAAAGGCGGTGCTTGAGGACATCGCGATACTCTGTGGTGCGAACCTCATTTCAGAGGACAGGGGCCTGACGTTAGAGAAAGTGAGTACTGATGATCTTGGTTCAGCAAAGCGTGTCCTCGTCACTAAAGACGACACTACTATTATCGACGGCGGAGGGAAGCCAACCGATATTGAAGCTCGTGTTCAACAGCTCAGGACGGAGCTTGACAACACTACTTCGAAATACGATCGCGAAAAGCTCGAAGAGCGCATCGCAAAGCTATCCGGTGGTGTAGCGGAACTGAAGATTGGCGCAAGCACCGAAACGGAGATGAAGGAAAAGAAGGCTCGCGTCGAAGACGCACTCCATGCGACGCAAGCGGCAGTGCAAGAAGGCGTTGTGCCAGGCGGCGGGGTGGCGCTGATTAGAGCCTTGGAGCGACTCAAGGATATGAAAGGAGAGAACGATGATCAGGACATCGGGATCAATATTGTGAGGCATGCTATTGAGGATCCGTTGTGTCGAATCGTCACCAATGCAGGAGTGGATGCGGCGCTTGTGGCAGATAGAGTGAAGCAGGGCACAGGTGCTTTCGGTTTTAACGCTGCTACCGAGGAATATGGTGACATGGTAGAAATGGGGATCCTCGATCCAACAAAAGTCGTGCGCATCGCGTTGCAAAAGGCTGCGTCAGTCGCAGGCTTAATGATCACAACTGAGGTAATGATCGCAGAGAGCTCGGAAGAGCTCCCCGAGGCTGAATATGATGCGGGCGCGCCGATGATGTAGTCCGAGTGCTACAGTGCAGCGATGAGGACTGACAGTGCGACAGTCGGCATCCGAATTGACAAAGACTGTCAGAATTAATCGTGACGGATTTCGCCTACAAGCAGACTTTCTATCTTTCCGCAGAATCGTCGATTGGATTTCTGCTTGCCGACATTCGAGCGTGGTCGTTCGAACGACCGCCTCCAGATCAGAAAACGGAACATTGTTGATGAATGGGCAAGTCAGCCTTTAGCGAGATTCGGACATCCGTGTATTCGTGTGCAAGCAAGGGAGGAACTCCGCTAAACTGCTAGACCTTTCTGAGTCCAGCTAGGAGTATTCCGTGAGCGGAGAGAGCGTAGAGCGCAGGCTGACCACAATCCTAGCCGCCGATGTTGTTGGTTACAGCCGCCTAATGGCCGCCGACGAGGCTGGGACGCTCGCCCAGTTGAAGGCGCTGCGGAAAGAACTGATAGACCCTAAGACTGCGGAGTATGGGGGGCGGGTGGTCAAACTTATGGGCGATGGCACCCTCATGGAGTTCGCAAGCGTTGTGGACGCTGTCAACTTCGCCGTCGATATGCAGCGAGCCATTGCTCAGCATAACATCAACGTAGCGCAAGACCGTCGCATCATCTACCGGATCGGCATCAACATCGGCGATATCATCGTTGACGGCGATGACATCTACGGCGATGGCGTGAATATCGCTGCTAGGTTGGAAGGGCTGGCCGAGCCGGGAGGTATCTGTGTTGCCCACAACGTCTTTGATCAGGTCAAAACCAAAGTTGAGGCGGGCTTCGAAGATGTTGGCGACAGGGAGGTAAAGAACATCCCAGAGCCCATCCGGGTGTATCGGGTGACACTGGATGGGCCTACCGAGGTTAACAAGGGCGAGAACAAAACCTTATCCTTGCCCGACAAACCCTCCATCGCCGTTCTGCCTTTTACCAACATGAGCAGCGACCCGGAGCAAGAGTATTTCAGTGACGGGATTACTGAAGACATTATCACCGAGCTTTCCAGATTTCGGGAACTTTTCGTGATCGCGCGAAATTCCTCCTTTTCCTACAAAGGCAAGGCGATAAAGGTCCAAGGCATCGCGACGGACTTGGGCGTCCGATATGTTCTTGAGGGGAGCGTTCGAGTAGCAGGTGATCGGATCCGCATCACTGCGCAGCTTATCGATGCGGAGACCGGGCATCACGTTTGGTCGGAACGATACAACCGCGAAATCACCGATCTATTTGCCTTGCAAGATGAAATTGCACAGACCGTCGCGGGAGCGGTCGCCGGACGATTGAAGTTAACTGCGGAAGACCGGGCCGAGCGTAAGCCGATCGAAAATCTAGAAGCCTATGACTACGCCCTCCGAGGCCAAAGCATCATCGCGGATACCAAGGAAAACAATCTTCGTGCACGACAGGCGTATGAGAAAGCCATAGAGCTCGAGTCAACCCTCACCACGGCCTACGTGGGATTGGCCCGCAGCTATATCATCGAGTCGTTCAACTACTGGTGGGATCCGAACGACCGCCCGCTCGACCATGCCCTTGAGTACGCCGCCAAGGCTGTTTCCTTAGACAACACGGATAGCAAGGCACAGCTGATACTAGGCAGCGCTCTCATCTCAAGAGCGGAGTACGAGGAGGCGAAGGTTCATTTGGAACGTGCCCTTGAACTCAATCCCAACGACGGGGATGCATTTGCCCTCATGGGTGTTTTTTTGCAAGCAACGTGCAAGCCTCAAGAAGCGATCGACTCCTACCGCAAGGCGATGCGGCTCAATCCCTACTATCCTGCCTGGTACGTTTTGAGATTGGGCAGCGCATACTATGACGCAAGACAATATGAAGACGCCCTGATTCCGTTGAAGGAAGCAATTGAGCGCAATCCGAAGTTCAAGCAGGCCCGCCTGACACTCGCCGCCACATATGCACAACTCGATCGGATTGAGCAAGCGCGAAATCAAGTGGAAAGACTTCTCGCCGACCACCCTGATGCCTCTATAAAACAGGAAGGCCAATGGGAGTTTGCGAGGGACGAATGGGTAGAGCATTGGATCGGAGCTTTACGGAAAGCGGGCCTGCCGGAGTGACGGGCGCATGTTCGGAAAGGATTAAAACCGGTGGTACGAGGCTCGTGGAAAGAACGACCGTTTTTTGGTCCTAGTATGTTGAAAAACTCATCGTCACTCCCGCGCAGGCGGGAGTCCAGGGAGTTGAATGTTGTGGAATCGATGCACTACCGGATTCCCGCTGGAGCCTGCCCTCGACCCCGATGCCCCGCGGGGATGTGTGCCAGCAAAGTCCGTGCGGCCAAAGGGAGCGTCGTCCAGATACGGTTGGAGCTCCGCGTGCAGCGCGTCCATGGTGACTGCGTCCCCACGGCTCTCGACAATAGCGCATCCGGCGCGTTCGAGCTCCGCCGTCAACGCGTCAGCACTCGCGTCGGGAAAGTCGTAATGGATACCATTGAGTTGTCCTCCGGCGGCCTCGGACAGCAAGAGCTGCTGCGGCTTTTGGAAGAAGTGGCTATCGCCCGACCGGCCGTCTCGACCGAACGGATGGCCCTCACCTAGCAGGGTAATGTACGTTACACCGCAACCAGGCCAGTCACAGTATCGTGGAAAACTCGTATTCGAAACTGCTTCAACGCGGATCAAACAAGGACCGATTTCGCCGGTCTGCAGCTTCCGGTTTAATCAATCCCAGTCTTTCAAATCATTGGGCGGTACCTCCACCTCTTCCGTTTCCTCAAACAATTCCTCTGGTTCTCTTTCTTCCAGCTGCTCAAGCAGATTGATCGCTACTGCCACGAAGTCACTATCGGTAACAATCCCCTTTAACTTTCCGTTATCTACCACTGGCAGACATCCATATTTGTGTGCCTGAAGGTGAATCGCAGCTTGCCTAAGGTGGGCATTCTGATCGATTGCCGATACATCACGAGTCATGATCTGCGAAAGCGGAATCTGTGACTTGGATCGTCCATGGTCTTTATCGTATGCGTGCGCGATTACACTTTCCGAGGCTGCGAGAATGTCGCGCTGTGTCACCAACCCTATCGGTCGCCCATCATCATCGACGATCGGGATATGACGAACGTGCTCCTTGGTCATCAGTGCACGAGCATCATCGATAGTGTTACTCTCCTTCAGCGTATGAACATCAGTGCTCATGATTTCATCAACAGTCATCATGATGGTGTCCGCTTTGATTGAAATATATTCTTGTCTAGCACCTTTAGTTTTGGCGGATGTTGACTCAGATCAAGTAATTTTGAGCATTTGTGAAGGGGCTATTGCCCGGCGCAGGCTCGCAGATCAAAGTCAGTGTGAGGCGGGCTCAGCGTGGGTGGCCAATGACTATAGTGAATGCTGAGACAACTCGATCCGTGACGTCCGAACAGTGATGCCTAGTAACCTAGGCCGGGTGGTTCGAGCCCACAGAGTCGTTGACTGAGATCAAGGCACGCTTTGGGCTATCTGGTTCTACTGTTGCCGTGAGCGAAATACTTCTGCATAAAAAGGTCTCTCCCTGTGAGGCGAACTAGAAGCTCCTGTAGGTCCGGTTGGCCATCCTCGAGTATGCATCCTGCCGTCATCCGATGTGTGATTGGTTTGTGCCTTTGTCTCGTGGGCGATGGTGTTCAGGCGGCACCTCTTGAGGTCATCGAGCGTCTGGCTCGTGAATTCTTTCCGGCCGCTGATCAGGTGACCGACTTCGAGGGCACCCCACCCGCCGCCGCCGTGTTCCATGAAGAACGGCTACTCGGCTATGTGATCTTGACCGATGAAGTTGCCAAGATTCCAGCCTATTCGGGTGAGCCAATCAGCACACTAGTAGGATTCGACACCGCCGGGCGAATCACAGGGGTCGAGATCGTCAAGCATGCCGAACCAATTCTGGTAGTGGGTATATCCGACCAAGATCTTAAGCGCTTCGTGGATCAATACCTAGGCAAGGTCGTCACCGATCGCATCAAGATCGGTGGTGAAGAACGTTCTGGCTATGTAACCGTTGACGGAATTTCGGGGGCGACGATTACGGGCATGGTTCTCAACGCAACAATCACACGCTCGGTGCGCCAAGTGGCGGCCTCTCGCGGGATCCCACTGCCGGCCGATGTCGGCTTCCGCACGGCCGAAGTGTCGTCACCTGGCGTAACTGCGGCGCCGCAGACAGAACCCTCGCTTGAGCCGATATGGATTCAAGTGTGGCAGGAGCGCACCTTTCGTATTGCAGTCCTCTGTGTGGGCCTCGTATTACTCACGACCATCCTAGTATTTCAAGATTGGATCACTCGCTACCCCTCGTTGCTGATCACCGTGCGGCGCGGCTTTCTCATCTACACTCTATTCTTTATCGGCTGGTATAGCCTGGCGCAACTATCTGTGGTTAACGTGATGACCTTTGTTACCGCGCTCATGCGAGATTTTAATTGGGATACATTCCTCATCGATCCGATGCTCTTCATCTTGTGGTCGTACGTTGCGCTCACGATATTGCTCTGGGGGCGGGGTATCTACTGCGGATGGCTATGTCCATTTGGTGCTCTGCAGGAGCTACTGCACGACATTGCAACACGATTGAGGGTATGGCAGTTCCCGATTCCGGCCGTGGTCCACGAGCGACTGCTGGCGCTTAAGTACATCCTTTTGTTATCGCTCTTTGCGATATCGCTTCACTCAATGTCAGATGCGGTTCGCTACGCTGAGGTAGAGCCATTCAAGACAGCTATAAACATGCATTTCCAACGCGAGTGGACCTTCGTGCTCTATGCGGGGGTGTTGGTGGCGATCTCTCTGTTCAATGGCAAGTTCTACTGTAAGTACTTGTGTCCGCTGGGCGCAGCATTGACAATTCCGTCCCACTTCAGGATCTTTGACTGGTTGCGGCGGCGAAAGGAGTGCGGGCGACCGTGCCAGACTTGTGCTGCTGAATGCCCATCCCAAGCGATCCGTCCCACTGGTGAGATCAATGCTAACGAGTGCCATTACTGTCTTGATTGCCAAGTGACCTATTGGAACGCCCACAGATGTCCGCCTCTGGTTGAGAAGCGCAAGAGACTCGAGAAGACCGGTCGTCCGTTACCAGTACAATTCCGATAAGTTCGCCGATAGCCTCCCCGCGCTCTAACACTAGGTTTCAACTCGGCCGGCACGCGCCTGGCTCGATATGCTTTGGCTGCAGTTGATCCAGGTCAAGGCCGTGATGCACCGTCCCGTATACATATCTCAACAAG
>JAOTYS010000014.1 GCA_029861795.1 Gammaproteobacteria bacterium
GTCTACTGTTCCCGATTGAAGAGACTTTGTTTCGCCTCCCCACTGAGCCGCAAGCGGCGTTCTTTCTGGCCCAGCCTTGCAATAAAGATCGAGTGCCATCGGAGCACACACCAAGACGGATTCTTGGCCGTCAAATCGAGCGCCTCGAGCAACACGGGTTGAACGCGCGTTTTGCATCAGAGCTTGAGTTTTATCTGTTTCAAACCTCTTATGCTGAAGCGCATGCTAAGCAATATAGAGAACTCCAACCCTTCTATCATTTTCAGGCAGACTACGACGTGCTTATCGGTGGGTTTGCTGAAGGGTTCCTTAGCGAAGTGCGCACAGGCTTGACGGGCGCCGGAATCGATGTGGAGGGTAATCAAGGCGAGGGCGGTCCAGGTCAATATGAGATAAACATCCGTCCCGCGGCGCCACTAACAATGGCCGATCAGCACGCGATATTCAAACACCTGGTAAAAGCGTTAGCGCAGCAGCGAGGTTATGCAGCAAGTTTCATGGCCAAGGTGCATTCTGATCTTGCAGGATCTAGCAGCCATGTTCATGTATCGCTTAGCGGAACAGGTGATGCAACCTCGGGCGACGCATTGAACGAAAACGAGGCCGCGTTTATCGCAGGGCTAGTGGAATACACGCCGGAACTGATTTTGTTGCACGTTCCCTATGCGAACTCCTACCGAAGATTGCAACCCGAAACGTTTGCGCCGTGCAACGTAAGTTGGGCCTGGGACAATCGCACCGCTATGGTGCGGTTGATCAAACGCGCCAAACAGCTGCGACTGGAGTTCCGGCTACCAGGTGCTGATGTCAATCCATACCATTGTTTTGCTGCTATCTTGGTGGCGGGCATAGAAGGTATCGAACGCGGCCTTAAGCTTCCTGCGCCGATCGAGGGCAATGCCTATGAAGCCGGTGCAAGGGACTTACCTCTCGACATATCCGAAGCGGTAACCGCCTTTAGTCACTCGGAGGTGGCGGCGAAGGCGTTGTCGCCCGTCGTGCACCGGCATCTACTTGACTTGGGAATACGTGAGCGCGATGCCGGGCGGCGTGCAGTAACCGACTGGGACCTAATGCGTGGTTTTGAGCGCGCATAAGGAGCAGTCCGGGATCATAAACCAGAGGGTGTGAGTCATGAGTATGCTACGTGCGGATAAACCCAACGAACCTGCGTTTCCGAGCAAAGGTGCCAGCGCAGAAGATGTGCTTCAGCGCATCGATGAGTTCAAACAAGAAACTCCTTCACGCACCTATGGAAAATTTAGTCTGCATGCGATGGAAGGCAGCGATGCGATCCAAGATGTTGGGGAACAGGCTTATCGAAAGTTCATCAGATTTAATACTGTGTTCTCATTCATGTTGGAAGGCCTGGGACGCATTGAGGACGACCTTCACGATATGTGTGTTGAGATGCTGAACGGTGGTGAGCAGGGTCGGGCAAATATCACCTCTGGTGGTAGTGAGAGCATCTACTGTGCACTCCACGCCATGCGGGAATGGGCCCGTGCGACGCGTCCGCACATCACTACGCCGGAGGTGGTGGTTCCTTACTCCGCCCATATCTCGTTTTCACGCGGCGCGCATTTCCTGGACATAAAGCTCATCCGCGTGCCGGTGGCCAAGGATTATCGAGCTGATGTTGGAGCAATGGAGCGTGCGATCGGACCTAATACAATTGGTCTCGCGGCATCGGCGCCGAGCTGGTCGTATGACTTATTCGATCCCATATCAGAGGTTGCGGCACTCGCCCAACAACACGATCTGTGGTGCCATGTCGACGCCTGTGTGGGTGGGTTCCTGGCACCGTTTGTGTGTAAAGCGGGATACCCGATTCCGGATTACGACTTCACCGTTCCCGGTGTGTTATCGATCTCTGCAGATCTGCATAAGTACGGCTATTCGCCAAAACCTTGTTCGGCGGTTATTTGGCGCTCGGAGGAACAGCAGAAATATCATTATTGTGCGGGAACCGATTGGCCCACCGGTCCTTATGTGACTCAATCGCTGCTAGGCAGTGGCCCCGCGGGCGCAACCGTAGCTGCTTGGGCGGTGCTCAACCACCTCGGAGAGGAGGGTTACACCGCTATTGCACGCGGTATTATGGAGACCAAACAGAAACTAATAGATGGCATCGCCGACATTGATGGCGTGTCAACCTGGACAAGCGATACCTCTATCTTGCTCATAGACTCCGATGAGTTTGAAATCGACAAACTTGTGGGCGGGATGCAGGCATTGGGTTGGGTGTTATTCGGCAATCACGAGCCGCCGTTAATCCACCTCACCGTAGAGACTGCATCGGATGAGGTTGTGCAACTTTTTCTCTCAGATCTGACTAAGGTCACCAACACCCTGCGCGCTGGACAGGACATTGAATCAGGGGCACTTGCTTACAGCAGCGATGGCGCCGAAGGTGGTGAGCGAGCGCCGCGCTGGGCTAAGCGGGCGTGGGCCTTGATAGAGTCTCGATAACGGCTCGAGCGTGGAAGGGCTGTCGACGTCCCAACTAAACTGTTGGCTCTAACACGCAGTTAATTGGTATCTCCACCACCGAGGCGGTGTTAGGCAATGCCAGCACCGTGGACACAAGCTGTGCGATCGACTCCGGTTGAATCATTTCATCGACCCGCATTGGAGCCCCACCACTGAGTGCCATGTCGGTGGCGACCCACCCGGGCATGATCCCGGTGGCGCGCACACCGTGCTCCCAACCCGCGTATCGTATAGCGTGGGTTAATGCATGGGCGGCGTACTTGGTCATGGCATACCCGGCAACGTCAGTGGTGTGAACGCGACGCGATGACAATGACAACAGGTTCACCACCCTGCCGGCGCCGCTGCGCTTCAACCAAGGTAGTGCGGCTCGGATTAGTCGCAGCGGCGCTTTAACGTTCACCTCCCACATTTCATCGAGAAGCCGTTCGTCCTCGTTCTCTACCGAGAACTCGTGTAACACACCCGCGTTGTTGATCAAGCCATCGATACGACCAAAGCGCGAGGCTGTGTCTTCAACCCAACGACTGCTAGCGGCGGCATCACTCGCCTCCCATTGATGTGTGCTGATCCGTTCGGGCTGCATCGTTGCAGTGACATTACTGAGGGCTTCGGGTCTGCGCACACCGAGGCTCAAACAGTACCCGTCTTGATACAGTCGTTCGGTGATCGCCTTACCGATTCCGCGATTGGCGCCTGACACCATAATCACCCGGTCTTCGCTTGGCAGCGACTGATCGTTAGTCATAGCATTGTTACAACATCTGCGTCACAAATATAACTAGCTCGCTGCCGCCACAGCTTCGATCTCCACCAGCCATCGCGGATCGGCCAGACTGGAGACCACCGCCAAGGTGCTGGCGGGCAGGTGTCCTGCCTCTTCAAATATCCTCGAACGAATCTTGTGAATGATGGGTCGATATTCGAGCTTGGTGGTAAACACGGTAACCTTGCCGACTTTGTCCATTCCCGACCCAGCGGCCTCCAGCACCGCAGCGAGATTTTTGAACACCTGCTCCGTTTGCGCGGCGACATCCCCTTCACCCACCAGATTGCCGTTGACATCGTTGGCCACTTCACCGGCGACAAAGATCAGGTCGCCCATCTTTACTGCATGGGAATAGGCAAACTGTGTAGTGTCATGTACGGTCGTGGGTTGTATTACTTCAATAGGCATGGATTCCTCCGCAATACCGTTATGTCACAAGGGCAACGGGCCGCACCGGTGACGCGGTGCCGTCTCGCATCTTGAGGGGTAGACAAACAAACAGGAATTCCTTGTCTTTCAGTTTGTCGAGATTGCACAACTGCTGAACCATGCAGATGCCGTTGCGTAACCAAATTTCGTGAGTGGGCCACCACCACTCGCTTGGGTCATCCATGCCGATAAGGTCGGTGCAGAATATAGTGATCTTCTTATCGACCAACCACTGCGCTACGTCCGTCGGTACATAGGGACGATTCATGGTGAATCCTGGTTTTCCCCAATCATCGTCCACACCGGTCCAACACATAGTCGCTTTGCCAGGACCAATCTTTTGACCTGACTTTGCTTCGGCTTCCTCAAAATCGGAGATGGTAATGGCTTCGCCGTTCTTCTTGTGGGAGAAGTCCAAAAGATGACCCGGCAAAATCAGTTGCTCCAGTGGGACTTCATTGACCGGCGTGCCCCCTTCAACAAAATGTTTCGGCACGTCAAGGTGTGTACCACAGTGTTCTGGCATCATGATCATCCGCCCTTCCATGGCAAGCTTACCCTGAGTGATCTTGCGTAGATGTTCTGGTGTCTCAAGTGGCCAGAATGCCACTAACGTACCACCGATATTGAGCATTCCATTAAAGTATTCGTGCCCGAGATCGATGATTTCTTTGAATTGGACTGCCATGGTGTCCTCCTATTAGTGGTTCCAGCAGTTGTCGGTTGAACGTTCAACGAATACTGCAATGACTCGGTGAACTGGAAAGGTGTTAGCTAACTCACGACACCATCGATGCGTCGCGAATTAACCTTTGCCTTGGTCTCAGCATTGTCGCGCGTGCGTGATGATGGGGGCTGAGATCGAACAATTCTACCGTGTGTCAAATAATAGCACTATAGGAAAATTGTTGAACCATCACGCATCTTGGGTCACCATTTAGAGGCCCGCGGATGCCACATCGAGAAAGGTAGACTGGTCGTTTATAAGTGCCGGCCAACCTTGCCGCGTCACTCGTTTACAGGGAGAGACAAAACATGCCTAAGTCAAAGGTCGACGTAGCCGCTCTGAAGAAAGACACACGCAAGCGTCGTAGTAAAACGCGCGTCACAGAGAATTCACAGGTCGATATGTCCCCGCGCATCGGGTTTCAACTAAAGCGTGAACGCTGCGTTAGGGGCTTACGGCTCAAGGATGTGGCTGAGGCAACTGGTCTGTCACAAAGCTTTATATCGAAGATCGAGAACAACAAAGTCAGTCCCTCGCTATCGACGCTTCATCGTATCGCTAAGGCACTAGGCACTGGCATCTCAGCAGTATTTGCTATGGATGAAACCTTAGATCGAGTAGTCCATCATCCTAAAGACCGTCCCGTTGCCGGCAAGGTGCAATCGATGGTCGAATGGGATGGTATCCAGGCCGAGATCATGGTTCCTTACGTGGCGGGGCGAATGCTCGAAGGGTTCGTGTTCATTATGCAACCCGGCGGCCACAGTGGCGGTGTTCTGCGTCACGAAGGCGAAGAGTGTGGTTATGTTTTGGAGGGCGAACTTGAGCTGGTCGTTGGTGGTGAGACAAACGTACTTAAACCCGGGGATTCTTTCTTCTTCCATTCTGATCTTCCTCACTCCTACCGCAACCCGGGTAAGGTTGCGGCACGCGTCATCTGGATCAATACTCCTCCTACTTATTGAACAGGTTACGGTTGAAGTCGTGCCAAGACTGCCCCTGATTTCTTTGGGTGAGCAACTATTTGACACCTGTGCAACAGTTTGCCAAACTCGCAAGCGCTATCCCGCCGAGCCAAACATAGGCGCCTCAAGGGTTTTCGAGGAGTGATGTAAAAGCGAAAACCGTGAAGGGGCGTTCGCAACAACACTATGTGGAGGAGATCCGATGACTATCAGCGCAAACACGGTCGAAGCTGACGTCAACGGCAATGTACGCCTCCACGAACAGGCCAAGGCATACACGCCAGGGGGCCTTCACACAGCCATTCGCATCATCGACCCCCCGCTTTGCGTAAGGCGATCGCAAGGCGCGTACATGTGGGATGAAGATGACAAGCGCTACATCGACTATCACGCTGCGTTCGCACCCATCATTTTGGGGCATTGTTATCCCACAGTTGTCAATCGTGTGATCGACGCGATCCGACAAACGGACTTGTATGGGATTTCTACTACTCACCTCGAGTTTGAGCTTTCCGAGAAGATCGTACGCTACGTTCCTTCGGTGGAGCAGGTGTTGCTTTGTTGCACTGGTTCGGAAGCGACTTTCCACGCAGTGCGATTAGCACGGGCGTATACGGGGCGCCGCAAGATCATCAAGTTTCAAGGCTGTTACCACGGCTGGCACGATTACCTACTGCGCAACGTGATCAGCGAACGTCAAGTCGTCAATAAATGGGATCCGGGGTCGGCCGGTATGTTACAGGAGGCGCTGGAGAACACACTGGTGTGCCGCTTCAACAACTTAACAGACGTCGAAGACGCGGTAGCCAAAAATCCAAGTGAGATCGCTACCATTGTGCTGGAACCGATACCGCACAACGTCGGTTGCATTTTGCCCAAACAGGAATTCCTCGAAGGGTTGCGTGCCATCTGTGACCGCGAAGGTATCGTTTTGATGTTCGACGAGGTGATCACCGGATTTCGCCATCATATCGGCGGATACCAAGCGATCTGTAATGTGACTCCCGACATCACCACCATGGGAAAGGCCATCGCCAACGGTTTTCCCATTGCGGCTATTGGCGGTAAGCGCGAGTTGATGCAGAAATTCAACACCCGCGTGGGTGGTGACGTTTTCTTCTCCGGTACTTTCAATGGTCATGCGAGCTGTTTGGCGGCGGCGCTGGCGACCATCGACACCCTTGAAGGAGGCAAGGTGCATGAGCACATCTTCGCCTTAGGCGATCGCATGCGAGCTGGGCTCAATGAGATCATCGGTCGGCTTGGGGTACCCGCAATGGTCGCGGGATTTGGTTCTGTGTTTACCGTTTACTTTATGGAGCAGCGGCCGATCGAGGACTTTGATGCACTGCTTGATAACGACGCAGCGCTGTATGTCCGTTACCGGCAAGAGCTGATGCGGCGTGGTGTGTTCGAAATCCCCATGAACCTCAAACGCAACCACATCAGCTACAGTCACACTGAACAAGATGTGGACTGGACGCTCAGCGTAGCGGACGAAGCAATGCGAGCAACGTTCGACGCCAGAGCCGCTGGATTGGTCTAAGACTGTTACAACCATAAAACTTGCAGAAGACTTTGTGTGAGCGCAGCCGACGTTGCCAACTCAGCCGCCCTTGAGCGCATCGCAAAATCAGAGCCAATTCTTGTAGACCTACTGCCCGCTGGTGATGTGATAGCGCAGTTAGGTGATACCGAAATGCTTCACGCCGGCCCGCCGCTGGGTGGATGGGCGGAGGCCTGTGGTCCATTGCGCGGTGCTATCATTGGTACACTGTTGCACTACGGGTGGGCCGAGAGTGTCACCGAGGCTGAGCCCATTGCTAGCTCTGATAAGTACCGACTGCGTGCCGCGGCCGATTACCACGCGCTCGCCACCTATGCGGGTGTTATCACCCGTCAAACCATGGTGTTTGTCGTGGAGAATCGTAGTGCAGGTGTGCGTGCTTTTGCAGCCATCAACGAAGGACGAGGCAAGGCGTTACGATACGGCTGCAACGATGCCGCGACGCTTTCCCGGCTCGCGTGGCTGGAAGGAGAGTTCGCAGAGATCCTTGGAAAGGCGATCCGCGATGCCGGTGGCATCAACATATTTGATCTATTAGCTCAGGCACTGCACATGGGGGACGACGGACATAGTCGGCATAAAGCGGCTTCGGCACTGTTTGCCAACGCTGTGGCGCCGTGTGTTGCAGAGAGTGGTTTCGGCAGCCAAGCGAATGGGCGCGTGTTGAAGTTTCTCACCGAGACCGACATCTTTTTTCTACCGCTCACTATGGCTGCCGCAAAGTCGACCATGATCTCCGCCGAAGGTATCCCCGAGTGCACTATCATTACGGCCATGGCAGCCAACGGTGTACGCTGGGGCATCCAAGTAAGCGGGCGACAGGGTGAGTGGTTTACTGCACCGGTGCCACCCATTGAGGGTCAGTACTTCCAAGGTTTCAGTTCTGTGGACGCAAGCCCGGTTATCGGTGACAGCGAGATTGCTGAGACTTCCGGACTTGGCGCGTTTGCCATGGCGGCGGCGCCAGCGCTAGCACGTTACGTCGGAGGGAGTCCGGAGCTCGCGCGGAAGATGTCGATGCAGATGTACGACATCACTTTGGCGGAACACCCATCTTTTACCATTCCTTATCTCGATTATCGCGGCACGCCGATGGGTATCGATTTACGGCGTGTGGTAGAAACCGGTGTGACACCCGTGTTCAATACGGGGATCGCCCACAACACCGCCGGCGTTGGACAAATTGGTGCAGGATACGGGCGGGTGCCGCTTTCGTGTTGCACTGCCGCGCTCGAAGCTGTGCAGTCAGCATCGTCTTGTTGAGCCTGGGATCGTAATCATGAGACTCTCCACTGACGTGGGAGGTACGTTCACTGATCTCGTTATCGAAGATCAAGACGGTTTATTGCGCCAATTCAAAGCGGCAACAACGCCGGATGACCCAGTGAAAGGTGTGCTGGCAGTGGTCGACACTGCCGCCCAGGATTTTGGTGTCAGCAGCGAGGAACTACTGGCTACGACGAACCTTTTTGTTCATGCGACCACGCGTGCCACCAATGCGATTCTCACCGGGCAGACGGCTAGAACGGCATTACTCACCACTCAGGGACACCCCGACGTCTTGCTACTCAGAGAAGGAGGCAGAACAGAGCCTTTTAACAATACCGTGCCTTATCCAGAGCCCTACGTGCCACGTAGCCTTACTTTCGAAGTAGAAGAACGGATCGGATCTCGGGGAGAAGTAGTGCTACCACTTAACGAGTCGGCAGTGCTGGAAGTTGTGCAGCAGCTAAAAGCCGCTCAGGTAGAGGCGATCGGTGTGTGTCTGATATGGTCTATCGTTAATCCGCAACATGAGCTGCGGGTCGGTGAGCTGTTGTCACAACACCTGCCGGACATAGCGCATACCTTGTCGCACCGGTTGAATCCCTGTTTGCGGGAGTACCGACGGGCATCCTCTACCTGCATGGATGCGTCACTCAAACCCATCATGTCTCACTATCTCAACACCCTGGAGATGCGACTGCGTGATGCCGGTTTCAACGGGCGCCTGCTGACCGTAACCTCCCAAGGTAGCGTGATCGATGCAGCAGACATGGCGGCGGCGCCCGTTCACTCTATCAAGTCCGGGCCATCGATGGCGCCGGTAGCAGGACGGTTTTACTCTAGCAAAGATGCGACCGCAGATACTGCGATCGTGGCCGACACCGGGGGCACGACTTACGACGTGAGTCTGGTGCGCCGCGCTGAGATTCCGTGGACACGCGAGACCTGGCTAGGGGAGAGGTTGCGCGGTCATATGACGGGGTTCCCGTCAGTCGATGTACGTAGCGTCGGCGCAGGCGGCGGTAGCATCGCTTGGGTGGATGTTGGGGGTATGTTGCATGTGGGTCCTCGCAGCGCAGGTTCAGTGCCAGGTCCAGTGTGCTATGCAAAAGGCGGCACCGAACCCACGGTTACCGACGCGGCTTTAGTGCTGGGTTATATCGATCCGCAAAACTTTTTAGGGGGCGCCATTCCACTTGATGTGGCCGGCGCGACACAGGCCATACAAGCACAAATTGGCGATCCTCTTGTACTCGATCAGTACGCTGCTGCAGATGCGATACTAAGTCTAGTTAGCGAGAATATGGTGCAAGCCATCGAAGATATCACTATCAATCAGGGTATGGATCCACAAGACGCAGTACTGGTTGGTGGCGGGGGCGCTGCGGGATTGAACGTTGTTCGTATCGCGCGGCGTCTGCGATGCTCGCGCATCGTTATCCCCGGGGTCGGTGCGGCACTTAGCGCAGCCGGCGCACTCATGTCCGATTTGGCCACCGAGTTTAGTACAACACGTTTCATCACCAGTGAGCGCTTTGAGTTTGACGCGGTCAATGAGGTGTTGCGAAAACTCGAACAGCAATGTCGTGAGTTCTTGAGTGGAGCCGGGACTGATGTATTGGAGCATGTCATCGAGTTTTCAGTCGAAGCCCGCTATCCTCATCAAGTGTGGGAAGTAGAAGTGCCGCTACAGGCGTCGGAGCTGACAAGTCAATCGGAGCTCGATCAGCTGGTCGAAAATTTTCATCGGGTACATGAGGAGCTTTTCAGCTACCGAGATGTCGGCTCAATTATTGAATTGGTAACCTGGCGTGCCCGCGCCCGTGCAAAACTTCCACGCTCAAACTCGACCCAGGTCTACGAATATCAAAGCCACACCCCGCAACAATGGCAGCGTCTTGCCTACTTCCCTGAGATTGGTCAAGTAGAGGCACTGGTGCAGGACTTTCAGTCTATGAAGCCAGGTGCACCGATCGAAGGTCCAGCGGTCATCGAATCAAACTTTACCACTGTAGTGGTAGACCCGGGTGCTGTAGTTGAACGCACGCCTGCCGGGAGTCTTTCCATTGTTCCGTCAATAATGGAGGAGGGTAAAGCATGAACGATCAAACCCCGTCCCATGAGGTCGCTCAACGATCCTACGATGGTGTACGTCTGGCCATATTGAACAAGCGATTTGAAAGTGTTGTCGGGAAAATGGCCAACACGCTGCTACGCACGGGGCGTTCTGGTGTGCTTAACATGGCGCGAGACTTCTCTTGTTGCATCGTCACCTCTGATCACGAGCTGGTGACCGCGGCCGAGTGCTATCCTATTCATGTGTTGCGCGGTGCGGACCTCATGTCGCGGGCTATGAAGCAGTTCCATCCCGAGCTCAAGCGCGGTGATGCGTTTCTTCACAACTCCCCCTATCACGGCAACTCACATGCAGCCGATCACACCATCATGGTTCCGGTGATCGACGAGGAGGGCATCCATCGCTTCACTGTGCTGGCGAAGGCGCATCAAGCAGATTGTGGTGACTCACTACCGACCACATACATGGGTGCAGCGCGCGACGTCTATGAAGAAGGAGCGCTGATTTTTCCAGCGGTAAAAGTGCAGTCGGATTACCAGGACATTCAAGACATCATCCGTATGTGTGAAATGCGCATCCGTGTGCCGGAGCAGTGGCGCGGCGACTATCTTGCCATGGTCGGTGCGGCCCATATCGGCGAGCGTGCGATGCTGGAGATGGGTAACGACTTAGGCTGGGAAGCGCTGGCTGAACATACAAGGGAGTTGTTCGACTACGGCGAGCACCGCATGATTGAAGCGATCCGGCACATGCCAAGAGGGCGTGCGGTAGCCACGGCGACTCACGATCCAGTGCCGGGGACACCGCCGGAAGGCATAACGGTGCAAGCTGCGGTCGAGATAAGTCCTGAGGATGCGCACATCACTGTAGATCTGCGCGACAATCCTGATGCCTACCCTTGTGGACTGAACCTCTCTCAGGCTTGTGCACTCACCGCGGCCATGGTGGGAGTGTTTAATTGCATCGGCCACACCGTGCCGGCCAACGCAGGCAGTTTCCGGCGTGTGGACGTGTTAGTGCGTGAAGGCTCTGTAGCAGGGGTGCCCAACCATCCGACCAGCTGTTCGGTGGCCACCACAAACTTGGGCGATCGCGTTACCTGTGCGGTGCAGCGTGCGTTGGCTGAACTCGGTGAGGATATTGGCATGGCTGACGGTGGCGCAGCCATTCCGGCAGCCGCTGGGGTGATATCGGGAAAAGATTTACGTCACGGTGGGGCACCTTTCTGTAACGAGATTATCCTGGGCGGCGGTGCCGGTCCGGGGAACCCCTTCACCGATGGGTGGCTGACCATGTTGACCATGGGTAACGCCGGCATGCCTTACCTTGACAGTATTGAGGTTGACGAGATCCATCACCCAATCCGCATTACTGAGCGGCGCATCATTCCGGATAGCGAAGGGGCCGGTAAGTTTCGTGGCGGACCGAGCACACGAATCGAGTTCGGGCCGGTGGATAGCACGCTCGAAGTGGGTTATGTCAGCGATGGCACGGTAAATCCCGCCAAAGGTGCCCGCGGCGGTTCGTCTGCTTACCCGAACAGGCACTACCGACGTAAACGCGACGGCACACTTGAGCCGATAACAGAAGTCAGCGTACAGACGACATTAGAACCGGGAGAGTTCATCGTGTCGGAAACCGCGGGCGGTGGTGGTTATGGTCCGATCTGGGAGCGCGACCTCGGGGCCGTGCGTAAAGATGTGCAGGAAGGGTGGATCAGCGCTAAGCGCGCGGCGGAAGTGTACGGTGTTGTTATCAACTCCCAAGGCGACGTCGATATGGAGGCCACCACGGCAATACGTGCGTCGCTGCAGAGTGTTAACGCAAAGTAATTGCTAACTCGGTGGAGCTCAGCAGTTGACCAAGCCACTCCACAGTTACCCGCGCGATATGATCGGCTATGGCAGTCGCCTGCCGGATCCGCGTTGGCCGAAGGGCGCACGGCTGGCGTTACAGATTGCACTCAACTACGAAGCCGGCGGTGAAGGTTCGATCTTGCACGGTGACGACGCGTCGGAAGGATTACTGTCCGACATCGGGTTTCCCGCGGTTGAGGGCGCGCGCAGCATGTTGGTTGAGTCGGCATTCGAATACGGAAGTCGGCGTGGTGTGTGGCGCCTACTACGGTTGTTCGAAGAGCGAGACATTAAAATTAGCGTCTTCGCAGTCGCCATGGGCCTGGAGCGAAACCCCGAAGTCGTTTCCGCCATAGTCGAGGCAGGGCACGAGATAGTCAGCCACGGCTGGCGCTGGATTGACTATCAGCACGTCGCCGAACAAGTAGAGCGCGAGCACATCCAACTGGCGATTGATGCAGTTCTGCGTGTTACCGGTAATCGCCCAGTGGGGTGGATGACGGGCCGACCTGGGCCTAATACCCGTCGCCTGCTAGTTGAAGAAGGCGGTTTCATCTATGATCGGGACGCGCTCAACGATGAACTACCTTACTGGGTGAGTGTGGCCGACAAGTCGCATCTAGTGATCCCATACTCCTACGAAACCAATGACAATCGGTTCGATAGCAATGTTGGTTTCAGCACTGCCGATCATTATTTCGCCTACATGAAAGATACCTTCGATGTGCTCTATGCCGAAGGGGAGACTGAACCAAAGATGATGTCGCTGGGCTTGCATGATCGTCTCATTGGACGCCCTGGGCGAGCTGCGGGTCTGGCGCGGTTTTTGGACTATGTACTAAGACACGATGACATTTGGATTTGTCGTGGGGTGGACATCGCCGAACATTGGCACGCCAACCATCCGCCACTATAGACAGGTGTTAAGGCCGCCGGAGAAAAATGTGCTAATAGCACGGTCCTCAGGAGCTGCGGGTGGCACGGTTTTTATTACTGATTGTCTCACTTGGGGTTGTTTGTTGTTCGTCGACTCGCCCCTGATGCAACACCGGACCAATGTCGTAGCTCCCAAGTAAGCCATCCAGGTAGTCGTCAACCTCACTCCACGGACACTCTCGCGAGTTATGGCCACGCACCACGTAGCCAGGGCCCATGTAGAATCGCTCATACTGCATATGACGTCCGGCGAAATCCGTACCGATTAAATCCCACGTCAACTTGGCGACCTTATAACGGTCAAGTGCTGTGGCGGTTGGTGTAGTCCACAAGTCTTCGAACAGTTCTCGGGTGTGCTCAGTTTGCATCACTGAGGTGTCGGCCGGCATTTGCAACACCCCACCACCAGACAGTTCGCGTACTTTGCTGCAGATTGCATCGTAATTCTGGGTGGCAAAGTAGATGGCCGCGTACATGTAGAAGCGGTTGTAATTGACAAAGCCGTTGTCTAGCGTCTCAAAGGCCTGAATCTGTCCGTCGATCATGGACGAGAGGATGCCATACGTGGCGGCGAGGTGCCCGATCTCGTCGGCTACTGCCGGCACTTTGTCGATGCCACTCAACTGCGTACCACGGCGTGCCAATCCAAGTAACAGTCGCATCTTGGAGCGGTAACGCACGCTTGATTGGTGGTTTGATAGCGTATGGGCCGGCGTTTTGAAGTAGATGTCTCGTGATAACTGAATATCGTCGTGGGTAAAGATTCGCTCCCATGGGACCTTGACGTTTTCGCACATTACGATGCAATCGCTTTCGTCGTACCGGTAAGCCAATGGATTGTCAAACTCGCTGACGGCATAGCGCTCGAACGACTTTCGCGACCATAGAGTCAGCCCAGGCGCGTTGCATGGAACAATGCAGGTAATGGATTCTCTTTCGTGTCCCTGGGCCAACGGTTGGACGTTGCCGATCCACACTTCGTCGCTAAACACCGCGCTGGTGGCTAACATCTTCATGCCGCTCACCACAACACCGTCGTCATCCTCGGACGTTACCGTGAGGCTCGGTACTTTGATGGCCTCGCGTTGCGAAAACTTCTGATCGCGAGAACCCTGTGGTGGTGTTACCGCGTGCGATAAGAATATGTCATTTTGGCGTGCGTACCCGTAGTACTGCCGCATGTGTTCTGCAAATTCGTGTTGCGGGGTGTTCAGTACATCAGCTTGCATTGCTGCGCCGCTGACATAACCGCCGATGAAGTCTGGAGAGCGACCCATCATGCCATAGGTAAGATCTGCGATGACCTCATTGCAGCGGGTGCGATGCTCAAGATCTGCACGGCTACGCGGCATTAAGTAGTAGCTGGGAAAACGTTCTCCGTTTTCGTCAAAGGTCAAAATGTCGCGGTAACGAGAATCGAAACGGGCGTCGTAGATCTTGGCGTAAGAGCGAGCTGCGTTACGAAATGCCGGGTGGGTGGTGACATCGTCGACACGCTCGCCGCCGATATACACCACCCGACCATCGCGCAACCGTTCGAGATATTCTTTGCCGTTGAGAATCATTTGTTCTTCTCCCCCTCATAACTTTTCGGCCGAAAATCCAACTATAGTATATAGCTTTCCCAACAGGAAACTGTTTGACTACTAGTGAAGTGGTGCATGGGAGAGAAGCGAGGGAGCTTCTGCAAGGGAAAAAGGTCAGCCTGTAAGTTCGCCCGTGCCTCGGATCAACGAGATTACTTCATCGGCTGTCATGACATCACCGAACACTTGAATGAACATCGAAAAAGTCGCCATATCCTCTTCTCGAGTTCGCCCGGCATTTGCATCCGCCACCATAATGCAGCGGAAGTTTTCCATGGTGGCTTCTCGTGCGGTTGACTCACAACACACACTGGTCACCGTGCCGACCACTATGACGGTATCGATTCCGTGATCCCGCAGCAACTGGGTGAGGCGACCTTGGCTGCCGCAGAATCCGCTAAAGCGATTTTTGCTGAGTACCGGATCGTTTGGCTCGCGGGCTAGAGCCGGATACAGCGCGTGACCCGGGGTGCCCTCGATTAACCCGCCACGAAATCGCCGGGCGCGCTCGGGACCAAGGATCTCTTCGAATAACACCGGCCAGTCGTTCTCGGAAGAGGGGCCATAGGTGGAGATTAACCATATGACGTGGCCGCCATGCTCTCGAAGTGCTAGCGCGAGGCGGTTGATGTTGGGCACGATATCGCGGGCTGATGGCAATTCTGCAGCGCCACCTTCGGCAACAAAAGCGTTCTGCATATCCACCACCAGGAGCGCCGTGCGCGGTGGGTCAAGGTGTTGAAACGCATGTAGTCGACCTCGACGTGCCACAACTTGATCAATGACATATTGGTCGAATTCCACACTATTCTTCATCGCTTCTGTCCTTAATCAATATGGGAACGGCCTCAACGCCCGGCGCGTCGAGCGGCCCTGATGTCCCAACGTATCGAGCACAACTTGGAGCATATTACCAGGTGACGAGCACTCGGTTCGCTTCTCACTTTCCACATGTTGCCTCCGGGGAAAGGTCTTGACATGCCCGGTAATCGAGTTTCAAATAGCTTCAGCCTAGCGAGTTTCCGCGGAGCTGAGCTGTTACAGGTGGCGACCTTGCTGGTTGCCAACGCGCTTTACAAGCACAAATCTATCTGGAGGGGAGATTTCATCATGAGGTTCATCCGATACTTTGCGATTGCATCTCTTGTGGTCGGTGCGCTGGTCGTGCATTCGACCCCTGTTCGCGCCGAGGCAGCATGTGAGCCGGACAAACTTGCCACCAAGTATCCCAGTCTGGCCGACAAAAAGATTAAGGTCGGTGTAGATGCGGGCATTCCACCGTATACCTATCGAGAAGAGGGTAATTTCGAAAACATCATTGGGTTTGACGCAGACTTGGCACGGGCGGTATTTGAGTGTCACGGTATCGATTTTGAGTTCTTCGCCGGCGCATGGTCGGGTCTACTCCCAGCGGTCATTGCCGGGCAGGTCGACGCCATGTGGTCTGACTTGTACTACACCTCAGAGCGTGCCAAGGAGGTTGACTACGCGACTTATATGAAGGCCGGAACCGGTGCCCTTGTCAGAAAAGGCAACCCTGACGGCATCACATCGCTTGAATCCGCGTGCGGCCACACCATCGCAGTGGGACTGGGAACGGTCGAGGAAGCCGCGATGCGGGAGGAAACCGAGAAGTGTAAAGCCGCCGGTAAAGACGAGGTCAACATCCTCACCTATCCCGATGTGGCGGCCGGGGTGCGTCTTGTGGGCAATGAACGGGCGTCCGCGATGCTCACCGATCTGGCGTTAGTGGACCGCTTGGTCAAGGATAGTCCCGATAGCTTCGAGCGCGGTTTCTATCTATTGACTGATTTTACTATCGGCGTAGCGGTCAAGAACGGTAATGACGAATTGCTAAATGCGGTGTATGACGGGCTGCAGGTTATGCAGGGCAACGGAACCCAGGACGAAATCTTTAAAAAATACACTATTGACCCGGTGCTTTCTCATCCTACGTCTATTCAGAGGGACTGAGACACTTACCACTGATTGTTGGATGTCGCCAGGAAGGCTCGCCTTTCTGGCGACATCCATGATTATTGATCATCTTCCAAACAGGACACGATCACCGGCAGTTAGCTGAGACGCGGCGGAACGCGGTCTGCACCGTGAGTTCCGTCCCCTACCATAGAAAATTACCTATCAGTGCGAGCCGACAAAGCTGCTTGTATTGGCATCTGACCATTCGCAAAGTTTCCGTGAGGGGTTAGCTGACATTGAACTCGAGCGATAGCACGGTGCTGATCGAAACCGCACGCCGCTGGTTCGTGTTCGCTTTGTTGGCTCTAATTCTCGTCGCCTGCGGCGACGTGCCCAGCGGTGGCGAAGGCGCTCCGGGTGCGTCGTTCGAACAAAGTGCGACCAAACAAGATACCGAAGCCACAGAGGCAGAGCCCAAACGGAGCAGCGTAATACTAGAGGGATTCCGCGACGTCTATCGTTATGTACAGTCGCCTTTTCTTATTAACGGGGCGATTCTCGCGGTCCAGATAACGGCACTAGCGATGATTGGCGGCGTGTTATTCGGCCTTATCCTTGCGTTGATGCGGTTGTCGCATTTCGCGCCGATTAATGCCATTGCGTGGACTTATATATGGTTTATGCGCGGTACACCGCACCTGCTGCAGTTGGTGTTCTTATACGACGCGTTGCCGGTAGTTGGTATCAGGCTAGATACGTTTACCACTGCGGTGATTGGGTTTGCACTGAACGAGGCCGCGTTTAGTGCGGAGATCATTCGCGGGGGTATCTTGTCGGTCAACCGCAATCAGTCGATCGCCGCGGCATCGCTTGGTATGGGCCCCGTTCTTACTCTGCGACGTATTATCCTTCCCCAGGCAATGCGTGCCATCCTCCCTGCGATGGGTAACGATGTAATCAGCATGATTAAGCTGACGTCGCTGGCGTCGGTGATTTTCGTCAATGAGCTCACCTTCCGCAGTCAACAAATCGTATCGCAAAACTTCAAATTCTTCACCGTGTTTGCCGCGGCGGGAATCATCTATCTGGTGATGACTAGCGTGGTGTCTTTTGTGCAGTACATGTTGGAACGGCATTTCAACATAGAGATCGAGCGGCGACCGGGGGAGTCAGCCCTAGAGCGGATGCTTGGCTTCCGGCTGCAGCCGTGGAAACCGTTGCCGCAACCGCAGGCGGTACCTGTTACCGCCGAGTTGGCGCCTGTGGTGGGCGCCTCAACCAGTACACAAACACGATTGGAGGATCTGATCGCATTTGAAACGGCGCAATCGCCCGTCGACGGCCCGGAAGGAGAGCCATTTGTGGTGTGCAAGGACGTATGGAAATCCTACGGGCACCGTGAGGTGTTGTGCGGCATCGATCTAATCGTAGGTCGTGGCGAGGTGGTGACCATCATGGGTCCTAGTGGTTCGGGAAAGAGTACCTTCCTGCGGATGGTGAACCACCTCGAAAGACTGGATCGTGGTGAGATCATCGTCGACGGTAAGCACGTCGGCTATGAGTGGATTAATGATGTTCTGCGTCCGACCAAGGATCTGGCGAAGGCCAGGGCGGACGCTAAGATCGGTATGGTGTTCCAGCACTTCAATCTGTTCGATCATTTGACCGCGCTAGAGAACGTCGTCGAGGCGCCGGTTCGAGTTTATAGAGAAGCTGTGGACACTGCTAAATCCCGTGGCATGGCCTTGTTGGAGAGCGTCGGACTCGCGCATCATGCGCAGCATTTGCCGCACCGACTGTCCGGCGGTCAGCAACAACGCGTGGCCATCGCACGCGCCTTGGCCACTTCGCCCCGGTTAATGCTTTTCGACGAGCCAACCTCTGCACTTGACCCCGAGCTTGTTGCAGATGTGTTAGCAGTGATTCGCCGTTTGGCTGACGCGGGAATGACTATGATCGTCGTGACCCACGAGGTACGGTTCGCAAAAGAAGTTGCGGACCGCGTTATCTTTATGGACGAAGGAAAGATCGTCGAAGAAGGACCGCCTGAAGAGGTGTTAGAGAATCCTAAGCAGGCGCGCACACAACAATTCTTGAGTCTAGTGGAACGGGAAGCGGGAACATTTTGATAAACGTGACGAGATAACTTGCGCAACGGTAAGTAATTCGCAACTTAGCATAGAGGTATCAATCAATGAACACTGTGCACAACCCAAATTCATGGGAAGCGCGTGATTTGCGCGCCTCTCTGCACGGCTTTTCAAATCTCGATGCATTACAACAATCGGGACCGTTAGTGATTGAACGCGGAGAGGGCGTATATGTCTACGACGTTCATGGCCGACGCTACCTGGAAGGCAACTCGGGCTTGTGGAACGTGGTGGCTGGGTTTGACAACGATGCCATTGCCCGGGCTGGCTGCGATCAGCTGTACAGGTTCCCAGCGTATCACACGTTTTTTGGACGCAACTGTCAGCCAACTATCGAGCTAGCCGAGCGTTTGGTTGATATCGCGCCAGTACCGATCAGCAAAGTTTTCTTTACCAACTCTGGGTCCGAAGCCAACGACACTGCGGTCAAGATGCTGTGGATGATCCACCGCGGCTTGGAGCAGCCGGAAAGACGCAAGATTATCTCCCGCAAGAACGCTTATCACGGTACCACCGCACTGACCGCAAGTCTGACCGGCAAGGACTATGTCCAGGCGTTTGGTTTGCCGTTATCGGAGGTCGTCTATACGGACTGCCCGCATCATTGGCGTTACGCCCAAAGTGGGGAGAGTGAGTCCGCGTTTGTCGAAAGACTCGCCGGCAATCTGGAGCAACTCATCCAGCGTGAGGGAGCGGGTACCATAGCGGGTTTCATTGCAGAACCGGTCATGGGTGCGGGCGGTGTTTTGCCACCGCCGCAGGGTTATTTTGAAGCGATTCAGAATGTCCTTCGCAAACACGACATACCGCTTATTGCGGATGAAGTGATCTGTGGTTTGGGTCGAACCGGTGAGATGTGGGGAACGCAGACCTTTCACATAGAGCCCGATGTGATCGTCACGTCCAAGTGTTTGACCGCAGGATATTTTCCGGCAGGCGCTGTGCTGGTCTCGCCGGATATTTATGACAAATTGATGCGGGCCTCAAAGGAGTTCGAAGAATTTCCCCATGGTTTTACCACCGGCGGACATCCCGTGGGCGCGGCGATCGGTTTGAAAGTGTTGGAGCTGCTCACCGAGGGTGGCATTTTCGCCAATGTCAAAGAGGTGGCGCCGCATTTTCAGCACAGGCTCAACGGGTTCGCCGATCACCCGTTTGTCGGCGAGGCGAGGGGTGTTGGCTTGATGGGGGCGTTGGAGATTGTCGCTGACAAGTCCACCAAGACGCCGTTCCCTGCATCTGTTGCGGTGGGCGACTTGATTGCTGACACCGCGTTGACTCACGGACTCATCATCAGACCATTGGGCGACTCGGTTGTGTTCGCGCCTCCGTTCATTATTACTACGTCACAAATCGATGAGTTGTTTGACGCCTTGCGCTCAACTCTCGACCAAGTACAGTCCGAGCTCGCTCGAGCCACGGCGTCGGCGCGCTAAAAATCGATCTGGTATGTAACAGAGCGGGCCAATGCGCAAACCGTGACTAGCAGCTAACGGTCTCTGGTCTTTCCAGACCCGCTGAGGACTCATAACGCGTCTTTCTGCCCCGGCATAACGGACAATAATGGGGAGCGCAAGGTCCCTCACAAAAAACACAAAGGGGATTAACATCTTTCGATCAGACCTGCGCGCCGGAATCGCGCTCTACTCACTGGCGATGCTGATCTTTGTAGTGATGGATAGCTTCGCCAAGGGACTTGTTGGCACGCAGCATATTGTGCAGGTCGTTTGGCTGCGGTTTGCTTTTCATTTTGTCACGCTTTGCGTTCTGGTTCCTCAGAAACGCACGATTGCGATGCGTTTTCGTACCCGATCATTCAAATGGCATGCGGCGCGCGGACTTTGCCTCACCTTGATGACGTTCTTGTTCTACACCGGACTTCGTTACGTACCCCTGGCTGAAGCAAACATTTTAGCGAGCACGGCTCCCTTTGTGGTGGCAATTCTCGCCGTTGCCCTGCTGGGCGAGCACATTGGGGCCTTTCGTTGGGCAATGATTTGCGCGGGTTTTGTTGGTGCTCTGATCGTTATCCGACCAGGGCTCGGCTTTCTACATTGGGGTGCTGTGTTTCCCCTTTTGACGGCTGTTTGTTTTGCGATTGTTCAGCTCGTTTCGCGACGCCTGGCCCGTGACGAGAACGCTTGGACTACTTTGTTGTACAGCGCGGGCTTGGGCACGGTGGTGGTGACCCCGCTGGGACTGGCATTTTGGGAATCACCCGGTGTTGGCACGCTGACACTGATGGCGTCTGTCGGCGTTGCCGCTGCGGCGGGAGATACCATGTTGCTTCGCTCTATCAAGCTGGCCCCCGCCTCTACGGTCGCACCGTTTCAATACACCCAGATCGTGTGGGCCATCTTGATCGGATACATTTGGTTCGGTGAGCTGACAGATTTTGTTGGCATCATTGGGGCTTCGATTATCGTCGCAAGTGGATTAGCATTGATGCGCCATACGTGACAGGCCCGTCAATGGCTAGGTTCTGATCCTCGTTATATTGCTTTGAGTGAGTCGGCTCATCGGTGATCAATTTTGTGCCGCAGCTAGGTTAGGCAGGGCGCGGCCGCCAACGTCCCAAAATCAATCTGTTTTATACTTGGTGCGTTGGCGCAGGCCGAGTACATGAAGTAGCAATGCCGACAACATGATCGTTCCACCGATGAGCGTCGCCACTGCCGGCACCTCGCCGACACCTATCCAGGTCCAGATCGGGGCCAGGATAGGTTCTCCGAGTGCGTATAGGGTGAGTTCTACAGCGGGCACGGAGTGCGCCGCCAAGGCGAATAACACGCTTCCGATTCCTAACTGAAAGATTCCGAGCATCGCACACAACCCGATGTCGCCAATCGGTGCGCTCAGACCTACACCCGTCAATGATGAAACGGATCCCCCAACCAAAGCACCGAATATTCCTGCATAAAGTACGGCGGGCGTCATATCTGTATGCTGACCGTAGCGAAGAGCTATGGCATACGCACCAAAAAACGCAACGCCGATGAGCGCCACAATATCTCCGAGCAAACCACCGGTATGGAGATCACCCCCCACCATGATCGCAATCCCAGCGAGGGCCAAGATGATGGCGATCCACGTGGTCTTGGTCACTGTTTCTCTGAGCAGGATCCATCCTAGGACGGCCGCAAAGATGGGTCCAGACGCCATCAGCAGAACAGCGTTGGCAACGGTGGTGTGGGTGAGTGCGACAATGTTGCAAATCATGGCGGACCCGACAAACACTCCGGCCCAGATTCCCACCCCTCCTGTGGATGTAATAATTTTGAACGTCTTCGTGCGGTAACGGACTAGCAGTAGCGCTAGCACGAACAGGCCGAGGGTAGTGGAGCGGTAGAAATTGATTTGCCACTCGTTGGCCGAGTCGATGAAGCGAATGGTGACTCCCGTGATACTCCAAAACACGGGCGCCATTAACGCAAATACGCGATCGCGCGTGGTGTGAACCATCACGCGGATTGTTTTTCGGAAGGAGTTAAATCTACCCGGGGTAAGGGTTGCAGCGTGGCGCTTTGTGTGTCTGGTAGCGACAATTCGTTCCTGTTCGCAGGCACGTCGCTTTGATCCGAGACGTCTTCGCGTTGGGCTCGTTGAATGTGAATTTCGCGGCGAAAGACATAAAGGCTGCTGCCAATGAGCAGTACTACCCCAACAACTGTTGTAGGTTTGGGCACTTCCGACCAGATAAGGTAACCAAACAAGACCGCCCATATGATATAGGTGTACTCGAAGGGCGCAATCAGGCTTGCGGGGGCGACCCAATACGCTTTGACTAGACAATAGAATCCGGCCGCAGCGTTCGCGCCAAGGAATACCATAAGGAGAAGGTCCGTTGTGCTAGGTAACACCCAGGGGCGAATAAGAAACTGTAGCGCCGGACTCTCGGTTACGATATCACCGCCAACGAACGAGACCGCAAGACTCGCGACAATGCTGCCCAAGAAGAATACGACCATGGAGTACAAGGACACTGTCCAGGGACGATCGTTGGGTCCGATAAATCGAGTGATAATCGTGTAACACGAGTAGGTAATTGCTGCCAATAAAGCGAGAACTACGGCGACGTTGCCGACATGACCGGCGGGACCGGCCGCGATTATTACTCCGAGAAAGCCGATGGCTACTGCGGTCCATCTTCTCGGACCGACGTTTTCCTTTAGCAATAATGCCGACAGCACGGTGACAAAGATGGGTGCTGTGAATACGATGGTCACCACCTCCGCCAAGGGTAGCGAGGCGATGGCCAGGTAGTAACACAGGTAAGAAAGAAATCCGCACAGCCCCTTTAACAACAATAGCCCAGGACTGTGTGCAATAAATCCGCGCAAACCGCTGGTTATAGTGACTACAACTGAGATCAGCAACAGTGCAATGATCCCGCGAATGAACACAATCTGCAGGACCGAGTAGCGATCGCTAAAGGATTTGATGATTACGTCTTGAAGTGAGAACAGGAAAAGCCCCACGACGATCATCATCATCCCCGTGACAGGGCGGTCGATTCCAGAATTTGAAATAGCCATGACGGACGTATATGTGCGCGGACTCGTGCGATTTGAAAAGCAACTTTTTATGGGGGAAACTATCGAAATACTCGATACTTATTTTACACCTGTACCGATAGTAACATCATGAAGTTCGAGCATATTCGCACCTTTCTGGAGTGGCCGCCGGTGGAAACTTTAACCGAGCTGCGCAGAATCTGAATGTGACCCAGTCCGCCGTGAGCGCCCGGGTGAAATCAATGGGTCCCAAAGACAATGAAGCACTATACCAAGCGCTAGGGGCGCCAAGGTGGGTTGCCGTTGATAGCGCGTAGAGCTAGGGTGCAAATGCATTTATTGATATTCGCTAGCTTATGAGCCGGTGGATCAAGCATAGCTAAGATCGGCAACGAGGCAGTCATAAGTATGAATGATGCTCAACTTGTTCGACGAGAGCAACATGGTGCAGTGTCCATCGTCATTATCGATAACCCACCAGTAAACGCGATAGCAGTGGGTGTGCCGAAGGGAATCGTCGAGGCGATAACGGACGCGCAAGCAGATCCATCGGTTACCGCGTTGATCGTGACCGGGGGTGGCCGCGGAACCATTGCCGGCGCGGACATTCGTATGTTCGGTAAACCATGGCCCAAGACTGAGCCTCGCTTGTGGGATGTCATCGACAGCATTGAGGCCTCGCCGAAGCCTGTCGTTGCAGCGCTACCAGACCTTTGTCTCGGCGGTGGGCTTGAGCTCGCCATGGCGTGTCATTATCGCGTGATCGCCGCTAAAGGCATGGTGGGCCAACCGGAGGTTAAGCTCGGGATGCCACCGGGTGCGGGTGGAACACAACGTTTGCCGCGCTTGGCGGGTGTTGCCAAAGCGCTCGACATGATTCTTACCGGGGAGCCCATCGCTGCACAGGAAGCACTTCAGTATGGTGTTGTCGATGCGGTGCTGGAGGGGGATTTTCTAAGCGAGGCTTGTGGCTTCGCAGAACGCAAGGTCTCGACGTGTGACACCCACCCTTTAGTGCGTGACAAGACCCTGCAGAATCCAGACCCTGACATTTTTGACAAAACGCGCGCAAAGATCGCTAAACGCGCACGCGGCCAACTAGCGCCGTTTGCTTGCATCGATTGCGTTGAAGCAGCGACAACTATGTCTTTTGATCAGGGAATACGTTTCGAGCGTGAAACCGCAGAAGCCTGTAAGGGATCCATTGAAGGTGCTGCTCTGCGACACGTGTTCTTTGCAGAGCGCGCGGCACGGAAGATCCCGGGCGTGACGCGTGATACTCCGATTGACTCGATCGAGCGTGGCGGTGTCATTGGCGCCGGGACCATGGGGGGGGGCATCGTCATGTGTTTTGCAAATGCCGGTATGCCCGTCATTTTGATTGAGCGAGAACAAGACGCGTTGGACCGGGGCTTATCTCGGATTCGATCCAACTATGAAGCCAGTGCCAAGCGAGGTCGATTGTCACGGCAAGACATTGAGCAGCGCATGGCCTTGATCGCACCGCGGCTCGATTTTGGAGCACTCAAGGACGCCGATATTGTGATCGAGGCGGTGTTCGAAGAGATGGATGTAAAGAAGAAGGTTTTTCGTGAATTGGACAAGGTTTGCAAGGGCAACGCGATACTGGCCACCAATACGTCCTATCTTGACGTCGATCAAATTGCCAGCGTTGCGTCTGAACGCAAGCCCAACATTGTTGGTACTCATTTCTTTAGTCCCGCCAATGTGATGCGTTTATTGGAAGTTGTCCGCGCCTCAGCGGTTTCGCCGCGAACCCTTGCAAGCGTGACACAACTCGGTCGACGTCTCGGAAAGATCCCAATAGTCGCCGGTGTGTGTCACGGCTTTATCGGTAACCGAATGTTAGAGGGTTATTTTCGGGAGGCGCACTTTCTTCTTGAAGAAGGCGCCATGCCGGAGCAAGTGGATCAGGTGCTTACGGAGTTCGGTATGGCGATGGGGCCTTTTGCAGTCGCTGACCTTGCAGGCCTGGATATCAGTTGGGCTAACCGCAAGGCAAATGCGCATAAACGCGATCCTAGCAAGCGTTACTCCGTGGTCGCAGACCGACTGTGCGAACGTGGCTGGTTTGGCCAAAAGATCGGACGCGGTTTCTACCGCTACGAGCAGGATGGCCGCAGACCTATTTCGGACCCTGAGGTGCAGGAGCTCATAATCGAGGTGTCCAAAGCACTTGGGATCGAACGGCGAGCCATCGATAGCGAAGAGATTTTACTGCGTTGTTTAGCGCCTCTGGTCAACGAGGGCGCACGAATTCTGCAAGAAGGCATCGCGCTTCGTGCTAGCGATATCGATCTGGTTTGGATCAACGGCTATGGCTTTCCGAGCTGGCGGGGTGGGCCCATGTTTTGGGCTGAGCGGCGAGGGTTGACAGAAATGCTCGAAGCGATCCGCCGCTTTAATACGCAGCATGATTTCTGGGAGCCCGCTCCGCTGCTCGAGCAGCTAGTGTCCGACGGTAAAGGGTTCGCAGAAACTGACAGAGCTGGGCAGTAAATGGCTGAGCTTCGAATCTAACAACCGGTAAGATATTTCATCCGTGTCTCTTAGGGGCAAGTTCCGGGGGCTTTGTTTGAGCTTCGAATTTCGACACTTGCCGCAGTTACATCGTTGTCACTTGCCGCCGGTTGGACCTACTGATGTAGCTTCAAGATTGTTTCGTTCAGCTCGATTTTATAACCATCGGGATCTTCTATGAATGCGATCACTCGGGTACCGTGCTTCATCGGACCCGGAGGACGCGTTATCGTCACACCCGCTTTTTCTAAGCGCTCGCACGATTCGTATACATTGGGTACCTCGATACAAATGTGTCCCCAGCCGTTACCTTTGTCGTAGGGCGTCTGCTGATCCCAGTTATGAGTGATCTCAATCGCTGGGAAGCTCTCTTCAGGACCATAGCCGATAAAAACGTTGGTGAACTTTCCGTCAGGGTAGTCCGTACTACGCAGCACCTGCATTCCCAATAGACCTGTATAAAAGGCTAGGGACTTCTCCAGGTTCACCACACGTATCATGGTGTGTGCGAGTCGATATTGATCCGAATTTTTCACGGTTTCGTTCATGGTCGCCTCTTTTTTGCGTGCCGAAGAGTATTATGAGAGAAGCTAACACTATCGCCAAGTCCCGAACCCGTCTTCGAGGCATATTATCTCATCGGAGTGTGATGGGTGCAGCTAGCCGCTGAACAGCGACAAGATGGATTTCTATGGGGCTCTCGTTTCTTTGTTATCTGACACGTTCTATGTTTCTTAGTGAAATCGACAGAATCGACCCAGCGATCTGACCCATCAATTAATGCTTGCCACGACTGGCCAGGTCACTCGTGCGACGATAATGCCTGCGTCGATGCCGCTTGCGTCGCTCCACTCCGAGCCAGCTTGAAGTGTTCACTCGTCTATCAGCTTTACGTCGTTCAACACCGGCACGGTGTTCATTCTTGTCAGGGTCTTCGTCGCTGTTTTGATCCGGATCCTCTGCGATATCGCTTTGAACGTTGAACAAATCGCTCTCTGGAGCGAGGCTTCTTCCCATCTCGCAAATGTTATTCCAGCTTTGTTTATCAATGGACTTGCATCGTTGTTTGAACTCTTGTACCTGTCGCACGAACTCACTCTTTTCCCCTGCTGCATACAACAACGATAGCAATCTATGACGATTGTGTGCATCGTCCGGAGATCTCTCAAGCAGACCCTGTAATAGTTTGATGACGTCCTCATTGTCCATTTGATCGTCGAGGCTCGACTCAGTTACTTCGATCGCGCGAATGGAATCTCTGAGATGTGGGTCCCGAAACATTTCACTAGATTGCACAAACGCATCATCCCTTGAATCGTCTCGGGTATCAGCCGAGGGTAATCCAGATGCTGACGACACATCTGTGATCATGTTTGGTTGAGTGGTTGCCCCAACAATAGGCTCGCTCTCGCTCGTCATTGCATTTGTAGTTGGTGACCCAGTGCCTTGTATGACTTGAGTTGCGTCTGCTAAGCGTATCGCTGCCTCGTAAAGTTCGCTGCTCGAACCGTATTCGTGGACCGGTCGTTTTTGTCTAAAAGGAGCATAGCCCGTCGACCAGAACAAATAGCCCAGCAACCCCATTATCAAAGCCACGATAATCCACGTCATACTTTAGAAAATGTAGATGCTGATCCATCTGGTGCCACTGTTAGTGCAAAATATTTGTGAAAATATAAACATATCAGTCGGTTACCGACCCCTCAGTGTCGATCCAACTTTTGGAACGACTAGGGTGGCCACGGCCTGTCTCAGGTTGAGTTCATCAAGGTGTGGATGCGCCAGGCGAGCCGATGGATTGCTTGACATATATCAATGGACTAACTCACCGAAGCTGACACATATAGCTCGCAATTGATGTATTATATTAGTAAATAAGAATTGCTATCATTCGTGTTACTGTTTCGTGATGATATCGGTAGAGGATCAAAATAATGCTATACGCTCATGTTAACTGTTTGAAATACCTCATTTGTCTTGTCTGCTGTCTATCGGCCTCAGGATTGAACGCAGCCGAGGTCAATGTCTATTCTGCCAGAAAAGAGGACCTAATCAAGCCCCTTCTG
>JAOTYS010000729.1 GCA_029861795.1 Gammaproteobacteria bacterium
GGTAAAACTTCTGATCCGAATCGCTCAATAGACCGTAGCGCCCGCTTTCCATCCATAGGTCCGAACCTGAAGAAGCAACTATAATGGGTCGGTCGAGCTATTCGAACCTCATTGATTATCTTTTCAGCGACGGTTTCGGGATCGCCGATATTGAGATTTTCCACGATCTCCTCTAACGACGGCTCGCCATCGAATGGCAATGGTTTCAGGAACGCCCCGTCTAGCTGTGGCGTGCCGGCAACCATGTTAGCAACCGTTCGACCGACAAACCTTGCACACTCGGCTGCATCCAATGCGTCTTCGCGACTATCCGTGATATAGACGTAGCGCTGTATCGCCAATGGAATCCGGTCGTGAGTTGCAGCAACCTTCCCGAAGGATTTTTCCACCTGGCTTCGCAAATCCATCAACTTGTCGACACCACGAAAGCCCGTTGAGACAAAAGGCGTGTAGCCGCTGCGGGCAACGCGTTCGACGAGGCCAGGGTTAACACCGGCAACAAACACGTCCGGCATTGGCTGTTGAATACAACGTACCGTCAAACTTCTTTTTGGTAGTTTGAAATGCTTACCCTCATAGGCTATTTCCCCTTGGGTCAACCCCATTTCCATGATGTCCCAGATCTCGTGCGCCAGGGTAAGCTTGTCTTCTATATCAAGCCCAAAACCTGAGAATTCATACTCCTGATACCCACTGCCCAGCCCGATCACGGCGCGGCCGTTACTTTGTATGTCAAGCAGCGCTATCTCCTCAATCATGCGGATGGGATGATATAGCGGCAGCACCAACACCGCCGCACCTAGTCGAATGCGATCCGTCTGAGGCGCACAGTACGACGCCATCATCAACGGCGAAGGGCACATCGAGTAGTTGGAAAAATGGTGTTCCGCGAACCACGCAACATCGAAATCGAGCTGCTCCGCCATACGCACCTGTGTAACTGTCTCGTCGATGATTTGCTTGAGTGAGCAAGTGCGATCTGGCACCGTCATCAGATTAAATAGCCCAAATTTCATTTCTTTCTCCTTGGTCTAGACTGCACTGTACACCGCAAGCCAATAGCGAAGCCCCTTGAAGTGTGTCGAAATCAAGCTGCCACTTATCAACAGCGTGTACCCTCTCAGTATCCCACGCTACGATCCACCTGATTGAGCAGTGATTGTCCATTGTGCACGCGTTGTATGTTCTCCACCACCTGTGGCGCGCTAGAATAGGGATAAGGCAAGCTCGCAATGTGTGGTGTGACCAACACATTGTGCTGAGTCCAGAGCGGATTGTCTTGCGGCAGAGGCTCAGACTGAAACACATCCAATGTGGCCCCAGCCAAGTTACCGCTCTCCAATACCTTTAGTAGATCCCGCTCATCCACCAGACCACCTCTGGACGGATTAATAAAGTAGCTGCCCTCAGGCAAAGAGTTTAAAACTTCGCCATTAACGATATCTTGAGTTGTCTGCGTAAGCGGTAACAGACAGACGAGGATCTCACATTCGCTGAGAAAATCTTTGAGCTGATCCTTGCCAAAGAAGCACTCAACACTGGGTATCTCCTTCGGCGTTCGACTCCAGCCGCGCACCTTGAATCCGTGGGCAGTCAACACCCGAGCTGCGTCGCCACCCAGAACACCTAACCCCATTACACCCACAGTGCGTTGATGCGCATCAGGTGGTGGTTCAAACTGCCAGCGCTTGTCACGCTGATCGCGCTCATAACAGTCAAACCTCCGATGATGCCGCAACACCGCCAACAGAACGTATTCGGTCATGGCGAACGTCAACATGGGATCGACTATCCGGGCCAACGGGACGTTAACGGGCGACTCCGGATCGGACAGTATGTGATCCACGCCCGCGCCGAGAGAGATGATTGCTCTGAGATTGGGAAAGCGCTTTAACTCACCCGGCGGCGGTCGCCACGCCAAGGCGATATCGATATCTGCCTCATCGCCCGTGTCGGGCCAGATACGAAAATCCAGATCGGGAATCCTAGATTGTAGTTCCTCGCGCCAAGCGATGGGATCATCCATTTTGCTAAGGAAAAGCAGTGCCATGGCGGTCGCTGTGATTCACGCAGCGCGTAGTGGAAGTAA
>JAOTYS010000730.1 GCA_029861795.1 Gammaproteobacteria bacterium
TTCGGGATGCGCAGCTTCGGACGACATCCTGAACCACGTTGCAGCCGATGCTTCGTCTTTTGCGACCCCCGCCCCGACCATGTAGCACGTCCCAAGGTTGAATTGCGCAATCCGACCGAGATCCTCTCCGCGCAGCGATGCCTTGCGGTAAAGGTCAACGGCGGCTACCTGTTCCGCTTCAATATGGCCAGCCAGCAACCCTGCGGCCATCTCCAACTGGCCCCACTGATCTCCAAGCTGAACCAATGCCTCGACGTGCCTTCGGGCTACGCGTTCGGTATGGCCTTCGAAGGCCACCGCCATCCAATGGTGGTACCAAATCCGCACCAGACGGTCTATCTTCGATAACATGCTTCCACTTTACCGTTACCGAAATCTTGGCGCTATTCCATAACATGCCGATCGCGACCGAGATCCGCAAACGCCTAACAACACGCTGCAGCGGACCTCCACAAAGCTCACACTTTTTGCCTTCGCAAAAAGTGCGCCCTTTGCGCAGGCCGCTGAGCTCTGGACGTTAGGCGCCATTCGGATGTCATCGACGCGACTTGTCCATTGCCTGCTCTGGGACTTTGGAGACACATTGGCTGTATGGCGTGGCGGTAGCCCTGAATGGATAGATGCGTACAACTCAATCGGCTGGCGGGAAGAAGTTGGCCCCGCTTGGAACTTAGGGGAGATCGAGACGAACGAGGTGATGACGCACCTTGTTGAACATTTGAAAATGACAGAGTCCGAAGTCTTCGCGCACTTGATGCGAGTGGATCTGTTTGAATTCTTTCCGTTTACTCACGAGTTCTTCGTTTCCAAGCATTTGCCGCAATCAGTCGTCACGGTCAACCCACCTCTTTTTCGTCAAATGGCGATTGCGCTGGGGCTCGGCGAGGTGACCGACACCATCGTAATCTCGGGAGAAGAAGGAACGACCGACAAAGGGGTGCTATGTGAAACTGCGTTGCGGCGCATGGGTGCAACGTGCACGAATGATCGAGTTCTCTTGATCGATAATAAGCGATCGAACTTGGACGCTTGGTCCGCCCGTGGCGGCGTCGGATACCTCTACACCAGTGATGCTGCATTTCAACGTGACGTGGCTGATGGGATCGATGGGCTCGTTTGCTAGCACATGGAGGCACCTAACATGGAGTTGAAGCGGACAAGGGGACCTGTCACTCCGGTTGCTTACGCAACCTCCGCGGCAGAACCACTTTACCGCTTAACTTGGTGTTAGGCGACCAGGCAAGCGATGCCACAATCCCGACGAAGCTTGTGTAAGACTGCCGTCCTATTCGTTGCCGGCGTTCCATACGCTAGGGCGCTCGCCAACTGCCATAGCCTCGACCGCAAGGCATATATCTGCGAAATACAGATGCGTTTCAACGAGATACCGATAGCGGAACGCGAGGAACTACAGCGTCGCGAGCGTCGTTATCACGACGAACTCGTGAGAGACGGTATTCTTGCCTCTACCGTCCACACCCCGGACTATACGAAGATATGGGCTCTCTATTTTGCAGACGGTTCCGCGCAGATGAGCCAGATCCTTGGCCGGTATCCTCTGCGGCCATGGTTTGACGACGCTATTTATGAGGTGTCCTCACTCCGATTGCCTCCCACTGGGGGCCCGAGGAAACTCTTGGTTGTCTCGGGCACCCAGCCCGATCCCGAGTCATATGACGGTCACTTCCTCGTAGTCGGCTGCGCACGGGGCTACTATCTCACTAAAGAAGCAACTCTGATTGGCCCAGAATGGGAGATGTACGATGTGTTCGCCTAACAACTCGCTGAAGCGGACCGCCTTAGCTCTGGACGTTAGGCGTCACTCATTATGGATCTAAACTGGGAAGCAATAGGCGCAATTGGCGAGATCGTTGGCGCCTTTGCAGTCGTCGCCACGCTCCTCTTCCTTAGCGTTCAGGTCAGGCAGAACTCCAGGAGCTTACGGATGTCGACGCGTTCACGAGCCACCGAAACGTTTTCGAATGTATTGTCGACCGCCCAGGATCCGGCCGTCGCTGAAGCCGCAGTCCGTGCTTTGTTGGGCTTCGATTCACTGAAGCCCACCGAACAACTGCAAATAGCATCCCT
>JAOTYS010000731.1 GCA_029861795.1 Gammaproteobacteria bacterium
CGCCCGGCGAAAATCGTCTTGATGTTGCGCTATCGGATGTCGCGGCCGGTCAAATCGATCTACACCGAGTCTGGTTCTTACAACTTATCACCGATTCGCCCACTTCACCGAGGACTTTGTACTTCGATAATATCCGGTTAGAGTGACTTGTATACGTGCAATTGTCGGCTCGGTCACTGATAACGCTCCGCACCATGGCAGGCGGTTTTGACGCGCGATGATTGTCGCCATTTTGCTTATTTACTTCGCCGCTTTGAGGGGACCAAACATACAGGGAAAGCGCGTTTAGTTCGGTGTTCTTCCTGATAGACCAGAGTGACCGGCAATCAACGTGGGGAAGAAGCGGGGATCGTAACCTGAACGCAATCCTTGGCGATGCTACGCAGCCCCAGATTGACGAGGGCAGCTTCGATCTTGTCTTTCTCGTCACGACTCGAGGAGAAATACCGGATCGTGCCATAGCGATTGTGGAAAGCTACAAGGCGCTCAAGCCCAAAGGCATCATGTCGATCACCGAAATCTTTGGCGACCCACATTATCAGTCTCGATTCAACCGTGAGGCGACTGGCTGTGAAAGCTGGTTTTGAGTTGCAGGGAATCCACGGCTACTGGTGGTTTTATACGGCAGATTTTGTGAAGCCTTGATCTTTCAACGCTGGCGATGAAGCCGAGGAAAAAACCTCCCGACCCGTTGCATGTACTCCCTGTACTCGTCTCCGAACCGCTCAATCAGATTTTCTTCTTCTTTTTGAGTGCGGATCACTACAAGCGTGAGAACGAATGCTCCAGCCACGGCAGGAAACCAGTTTGCCATGAGCAGAGTCATTCCCGTCACGATGACAAAGTACGAGCAATAGAGCGGATTACGGACCCACCGATAAGGTCCACTTGTGACCAGGGTGTGTTCCTTTCTCGTAACCACCGTGTCCGTGAAGTTCTTACCGAGAGAGCGCAGACCCCAATTGAGGGTCAGTACGCCGATGATTATCAAACCAACGCCTATCCAGCGAAGCCAGTCGGGAAGCGATAGCGAAGACCATGCCATCCAACGTGGGTCAACTAACCAAGCCATGATGCCGATGCCGTAAATCCCTGCGCCCACACGAAGACCGATGCACATCCATAGACCTTCAGCACGCCGATCTACCTTTTCACCGCTGCGTAGAGTATTGAGCCAAAAGTAGAGGCCAGCGATGGTTCGCAAGATTAGGATTGCGATCAAGGCGATGCGGAATGCAAGGTCTTCGATCATGCATCAACCCTGTATTGTCGCAGCACAATCATCATCCTCAAGTAAAGCCCGAACATCATGGTCGTCGCCACGCAGACGCAGAGGTAGAAGTACATGTTGCGTCTAAGCAGGTACGGTAGCAACAGGAAAAACGGTAACGATGCCAGGACCAGCCAAAAAACATTTCGTGATAGGGAAGCCACTTTCGTTGCATCCGAGTTTCAACGTACAGCCAAATGATGCCGAGAAACGAGACGAGCGGCAGCGAGGCGAGTAGTCCTCCGATCATAGCACTTCGCTTTGCGAATTCCGACGCGGCAATGACGAGGCCGGTCGTGACGACGATCTTAAGAATGTAATAGGTCATGTTCATTTGGCACTTCCTGGCTGTTCAGGATTTCTTTCAATTCGACTTTTCGATCACGCCATTTGTCGTCATTCTATCGGAATTGCACTTCGTCGAACGAATTAGTTAGGGTAACGATGGGCTTCTATTCGAAATACATTTTCCCCCACTTCTACGAACGCCTGCTAGATAAGTCCTTTTGGGAGAAGTACCGCAATGAGCAGCTTTCGCCAGCGTGGATGGTGAGATTCTGGAAATCGGCGTCGGGACCGGATTGAATCTGCCACATTATCCGCCGCACGTCCGCAAGATCACCACCGCCGATCCCAACCCCGGCATGAACAAGCAACTGGACATGCAAATCATCAGCAGCGAATCGCTGCCATTTGAGCAGGCGACTTTTAATTGCGTGGTCCACCTCAATCCTCGTCTCGTCGATCCGCCGTTGCCCTCATCGCTTCCTCACCGGTGTTGAGGCCGGAAGGCCGCATCCTGTTTCTGGAACACGG
>JAOTYS010000732.1 GCA_029861795.1 Gammaproteobacteria bacterium
GTTCTCTACCACCAGTCGTATTTCGGCATGATGCGCATCATCGGCGTCGTACAGGGCATACAACGCCCCGGAGTCCGCCACCAGAGTCATCGGGGTTTCCGCGCGACTTCGTGCAAAAGCTCTTCGGCCTTCTCTGATACATCGGAACGTCCACTTCGGTACGCCCCGATGCCCCTGAGAGGAGGACGGCCGCCCTGTCGTTCGGCCTGTTTGAGATACCTGCTTAGGGCATCGCGAATAATGTCCGCTTGACTGCGCTTCTGAGTCTTTGAAAGGTGACGGATAGCCACGGCTATTTCATCGTCGAGATAAACGGTTGTTCTAAACATGGTCTGCTCTCGCTGTTATCCGATACATGTCATATATAGTAGCATATATGTCACCATTACAGGTGGAGATGGAAACGAGGCGCTGAACGTATGGTTCCTGCGGCAGTTGCTTGTAATTGCTAGCATATGCTAGCATCAGTGACTACATGTGATTGCAAAGGAAAACGCAATGGGCGCCGTCCAGATCAACGCGCGAATTGATGAAAAGCTGAAAAAAGCCATTGAAGAGTACTGTAAATCACGCGGCATAGTGATCAATCACTTTGTCCAAGAGGCGCTTCTCGATCGCCTGGAAGAACTCGAAGACGTCGAAGACTTGAAGAAGATCCGCCACGAGCCGACTCGCCCCCTCTCCGAGGTGCTGTCGGAACTCAAACTCGATGGCAAGATATAAAATCGAGATCTCGCGCACTGCAGAGAAACAGCTAAAGAAACTCCCTCGACTAGATCAAGAACGTTTAGCAAAAGCTATCCTTGGACTAGCAGACGATCCATTTCCAAAGGGCTCGAGAAAACTCACCGGCTACGAAGGAGCGTTTCGAATCCGGGTTGGGCGATACCGGATCCTGTATACCATTTCGGAAAAAAAACTCGTAATTTTCGTACTGAAAATCGGTCACCGTAAGGATATATACCGTTAACTTCCAGGGTTCACGGACACTAATACATCACTTTGTAGTCGCATCTGACTCCACTAATTCAATCGATCCTGGCCCCATCGATTCATTTCACGATCATTAGCCTTAATTAAGTTTTTTGTCCCTAGAATACTTGGTCCCCTTCCCCGTCAGCTCCAGCGCTAAGCCTGTGTCCGTTAGCTGGTACAGCCAGACGCCGGGTGACACCGACATCGCTCCCGCGAATGCGCTACCTTGCCCGCCCGCCTTCGCCGCTGCAGTACCCTGACCACCAAGCTGCCAGCCGGATTCGATAAATTTGTTGAGTTCCGTGCGGTTATCGAACACAAATACCAAGCGAAACTTCTTGATACCGAAGCCCAGCCCGGCCTGAACCTCGACCATTCGCATGAATGTTTCCTCGCCCGTGGAATTGTTGATGGCAATGCCCCTTCCCTTACCCCCGCCCGCGACAAAAATCTTCATTCCAAAGTTGCTGAACACCGCGTAACCCGCGGCGTTCTCGATCGCCGACTTGGCACCGGGCTGAGCCTCGTAAAGTTTGGTGAGCGTCTGTGCCGCCATCTTGCGAACGTCTTCGCGCTTCTCCTCCTTAGATGTCTGTGCTACGGCGACTGTCCCGGTGGCGAAAAGTGCACAAACCAACACCAGCACCCATTTTATATTGCGTCCTATGTTGCGTTTCATCTTAGTGACTCCTCCATTCCCGGTGATATTAAGGCCAACGCCTTCGAGCTTTGGTTTCAAAATTAAGAATTACCTTTGTCTTGCGCGCTTCATCACGGCGTTGCCGAATCGAACTTTCTAGGCATTGTATCACTCTCCATATTCAGCTGTGGATGAGTGCGGCAATCGGCTTTGTGTTCCCGTCACTCGAGGCCGATAGAGGCTAGCGCCCCCTTACAATTTTTTGTTAGCTTTTTGTCATGTTCGCCGGCCGGCACCGCTGCACAGTATTTGTCCAAGTCGCCGCCACACTCATTCACGACATACGTCAATGCGGCAATGCCACGCTCAAGCTGGACGGCTGCGTCGTAGAGGGCGAATTCGTACGGGCCCATGGGGTCAGGGGCCATGGGGTCAGGTCCGATTGAAAA
>JAOTYS010000733.1 GCA_029861795.1 Gammaproteobacteria bacterium
TGCAATGCCGTCCATGACAATCCATTTATTGCGGGGTCGTTTCACGGACCAAGTGAAGGAGAGTTTGCATTGAATGTCGGGATCTCGGGCCCGGGTGTAGTTCTGCGGGCAATACAGGATCTTGGAAGTCGGGCGTCCCTGGCTGAACTCTCGGAAGTTATCAAGCGGACAGCTTTCAAAATTACGCGGGCAGGCGAACTTGTCGGTCGCCAGTGTGCGTCGCGATTGGCGAAGCGGTCGGGACTACCGATAAAGTTCGGTGTTGTTGACATCTCGCTGGCTCCAACGCCTGCCGAAGGTGACTCCGTCGGTGATGTCTTGATCGCTATGGGCCTGGAGGACATCGGAGCACCTGGAACCACGGCGGCTTTGGCCCTCCTCAACGATGCGGTGAAGAAAGGAGGTTTGATGGCGTCGACCCGCGTTGGTGGCCTTAGCGGCTCAATGATTCCCCTGTCGGAAGACCAGGCTATGATCCGCGCTGCCCAGAGAGGCAACCTTTCTCTGGAGAAACTCGAGGCAATGACCTCAATTTGTTCTGTTGGATTGGACATGATCGCCATCCCAGGCGACACGCCCGCTGATACGTTGGCCGGAATTATGATGGACGAGTTCGCAATTGGCATCATCAATAACAAGACGACGTCAACTCGAATAATTCCCGTCGTCGGAAAATCCGCAGGGGATTTTGTGAGTTGGGGCGGACTGCTGGGAGAGACACCAGTAATCCCAGTCCGCAAATTATCGAGTAGCGTGTTGGTTTCTCGGGGTGGACTGATTCCCCCGCCCACCCGCAGTCTGTCGAATTAGCCCTCTGGCAACGGCCTTTAGTTTCGAAAACAGGCCATTACCGCCTCAATGAGACCCTTTTGGCTGCTTTTGGGTCTTATGTCGACCAAATCATGATCGATACCATGAGGGACGAGTATTACCAAACCCTGACCCTCATGAAGACGCTCACATCCGTCTTGCTACTCTTTGCTCTTGCGATTCCCGTTCTCGCTCAAGAGGCCGCAGACGAAACAGATTTTGTAAAAGCAGCTGAAACAGCTGTTTCCGAAAACGATCTCGAAACCGCATCCTACTATTGGGCTCGGGCCATCGAACTTAATTCCAATGATGCTTCCTTGTTCTACAGGGCTGGCACAACGTTAACTCACCTGGGTGATTACGTAGGGGCCAGGTACAACTTTGTGCGCGCATCCGAATTGTCATCTGATTATCGTGGTTGTCATCAGGAAATTGCAGACACGTATGCTGGCGAGGAGAATTACGCTTCGGCAGTATATCATTACCGCATTATGGTAACTCGTTACCCTACGAGTCCAACTTCCAACCTGCGACTAGCAAAAGCTCTTAAGGCCGCTGGCGAATCCGAAGAGGCCAAATATTACTTTGCCAGAGCAGCGGAGTTGAATCCAACCGACGCTGAGGCACAAGTAGGAATTGGAGCCGTTCTATCTGAACAGAAGAAGTACGAGGACGCCGAGTTTCACTTTGCGAAAGCAGTTGAAGGTGGAAGCGACCTCCCATATTCCTTCACAGCAATGGCACATTCTTACCTATCTAGCGGAGATACAAAGACTGCTGAATCATACTTTAGGCTCGCTCTATCGCACGACGGTAGTTATGGTGACGCCTATTATGGACTCGGTCTCGTAGCACTCGATCGGAGTGACAAAGATGCTGCGAAATACAATCTTATCCTCGCTGTACAAAACGATCCGGGTCACGCAAAAGCGTTCTATCAGCTGGGACAACTGAACGAAGCCGACAAGAAGTATTCAGATGCCAAGTATGCGTATGAGCAGTATTTGAATCTCCGGCCCAACGCCAACAATGCGGAAAATGTCACCAAGACGATTTCTGCTCTGGCAGAGAAGTAGGCTGCGACAAAAAAGACACGTCTAGGAAAGGGCCCTCGGAATACCGGGGGCCCTTTTTATTTTGAACCTGTGCCGTGAGTACCCGTCCAGTGAACCACGATCGTAACTATATTCGCTGAAGAACACCTCTCCCCTGGCGCTGATCTTTAAGATCGTTGTTGCCCGCGTCCCGT
>JAOTYS010000734.1 GCA_029861795.1 Gammaproteobacteria bacterium
TGCCGCAATGTCCCCCAATCGACTTTCTCCAATCCGTCAAACATGGCACCGTTGCGCTTCTTATAGGCTTCGATACCCACCACTTCCGGCTGGCCTTCAGAAATCTGGTAGACAATATCATCTGCCATGTATTCGGCCAGAACATTCACATCGCGCGTTGCGTAGTCCTTAATGAAGTTGGTAATGAGTTCGTCGTTAGCTTTTTCTAGCGCCAGCTGCTCGTCTTCACTTAGCAGTGCTCTTGGCGCCGTGTGCCCGCCCGCCAGCACTTCCTGCACCGCTGGCCCAAGCGCTGCGAGTAACCCGGCACTCAAGATCAAATCGCGACGCTTTAAATGTAGATTCTCCGGCTCGGAATTCATGCTTATTCTCCTCAGGTTATGCTGCAGTATTCAATGACTGCCGAGCAGCGCTTATGCTGCTACCTAACTTAGCAGACTGATTGCGTGATCGGTATAGAGTAAGATATCTGCACCTCGCGCTGCTGTGGCAAGCTGTCGGCTTCCAATCCGGGAATTCATTCGTCAATCGCGGCCAAAAAAGTAACTACAGCTAACGCCTATGACTAAACGTTCCAAGAAGTTCTATTTCTTTAGCGGCCTGCTCTGCCTGATTGCTGCTTTTGCCCTGGCAGTGACATTCAAGACGGGAGCCATTACGCGACCGTTGCCGGAAGGAGCCGGGTACGATCTGGCGAGCGCTGCTGATTTGCCCGGGGTTAGTTGCGAAGAGCAAACGATAGGCGTGAAGCTCAGCGAGGACGCCTGGTTCAAACACGATATCGTCGGCACGCTCTGCTGGCGTGGCGATCTTGAGGGCCAGACACTGGCTGTCACGGTGTCCGGCGCGGGTTACGGGGCGCTTTACTGGGATTTTCCGTATCAGTCAGATAAGTACTCTTTCGTGCGGGCCGCACTCAACCGGGGACTCGCCGTCTTCAACTTCGATCGACTGGGCCTGGGCCGCAGCGATCGACCATTTGGTTTGTCGCTGGGTGTCGACAACCAGGCGCGTGCCTTAGATACGATTATCAGGACGCTCAAGAGCCAGCATCAATTCCACGCGGTGGTGACGGTCGGGCACTCGTTCGGTTCAACCATTTCGCTCGCGCATGCGCTGGCCTATCCGGGGAATGTGGATGGGATCGTTTTCACCGGCTTTGTGCACAATTCGAACCCGGGCTTTAATCTCGCCATGCGCGATGGCGTTGACCTCGCTGCACTCAAGGGACCGTTCGCTGGGACGCTCCTGGATCCGACGTACCTGCTATCCAAAGCGAATACCAGGGGCAGTACTTTTTATACCGCGACGAATACCGATCCACGCGTGGTGGAGTTCGATGAGCTCACGCGCGAAACCACCTCGATCGGCGAAGTGATCACGATGCCCACCTACTTCAAGGATCAGTCCAAGGCGCTGACGATGCCTGCTTTCACTATTGTCGGCGAAGACGACTTCGTGGTGTGTGGAGGTGCCGTCGAATGTACGGATCACGCAGCCATTCTTGCCTGGGAGAAAGCGTATTATCCGCTGGCCGCATGTCACGACATGGTTGTGCTCGATGACACGAACCACAATGCTAATCTGCATCTGAATGCACCGGATACCTTTAAGCTGATGCTGGATTGGATCGACCGGCGAATTGGCATTGGTCAGCCGCCCGCAGATCGCTGCGATCAGGGCAATCAATGAGCCTGACGCGAAAAGAAATACCTATCGTGGTGCCGGAATGCGGCCGATGAAGCGCCATTAAGCCAAATAAGATTCGGGGTCAGACCCCATCCGGATACGCCGGTATATTGATACACTTTATATTCGCAGGCCAAAAAACAACGGAGCACTGCCGATGTCCGATTTACCCGATCGCCGCATCCCTAATCTGTACTCGTTTCGCAGGACTATTAAACAATCCGCAGCGTTTATCCTCGCCTGCGCGGCGCTCGTGCCGGCTTCAGTTCCGGCAGCTGAGTTTATTCTGGTTCAAGCGGGCAAGTTGCTGGCCGTACCCGGTCAGGCGCCACAGTCGAACAAAACTATCGTAGTGTCTGCGGAAC
>JAOTYS010000221.1 GCA_029861795.1 Gammaproteobacteria bacterium
TATTCGAGAAGTTCTCCCTAGAAGTGATTGACCCGGTCGCAGGCGAAAAATTTGATCCCGACAAGCACCAAGCGATGACCATGCAGGAATCGCAAGAGGTGGAGCCCAATCACATCTTGTTGGTGGTGCAGAAGGGGTATCGACTGCACGATCGATTGATGCGCCCGGCAATGGTGATTGTAGCCAAGGCGATGGACCAGGAATCGACGGGCGCATGACGCCTTGTAATTAAGGCCACAATCCCCACTTAATGTATATATTGGCAATAGCGACCTTTTGAGGATATTTGAAGATGGCAAGAATTATCGGCATAGATCTAGGCACCACCAACTCCTGTGTCGCGGTGATGGAAGGCGGCCAGGCACGGGTGATCGAAAATAGCGAGGGGGATCGAACCACACCCTCGACAGTCGCATTTACGCAGGAGGGCGAAGTCCTCGCCGGGCAGTCAGCGAAACGCCAGGCGGTAACCAACCCTCATAATACGGTATTCGCCGTCAAGCGTTTGATTGGCCGCAAGTTCGATGAGGATGTGGTGCAGCGCGACCTCGATCTCATGCCTTATAAGATAGTAAAAGCGAAGAACGGAGATGCGTGGGTGGAGGTCACAGGCAAGGCCATGGCTCCGCCAGAGATCTCTGCGCGAGTGCTGCAAAAGATGAAGAAAACCGCCGAGGATTATCTCGGAGAGGAAGTGACCGAGGCGGTGATAACGGTGCCGGCCTATTTCAATGACTCTCAGCGTCAAGCGACGAAAGACGCGGGTCGCATCGCCGGGCTTGATGTAAAGCGCATCATCAACGAGCCCACCGCAGCCGCACTTGCTTATGGGCTGGACAAGAAGCAGGGTGATCGTAAGGTCGCCGTCTACGATTTGGGCGGAGGCACATTTGATATATCCATTATCGAAATCGCAGAAGTGGATGGAGAACATCAGTTCGAAGTGCTGTCGACCAACGGTGATACCTTTCTGGGTGGCGAAGACTTTGATCGAAGACTGATTGACTACTTGGCAGACGAATTTCGTAAAGATCAGGCCATGGATCTGCGAGGCGATCCGCTGGCCATGCAGCGACTCAAGGATGCTGCAGAAAAGGCTAAGATAGAACTTTCTTCCAGTAGTCAGACAGAGGTTAACCTACCCTACGTAACAGCAGACGCTAGCGGGCCCAAGCATCTAAATATGAAAGTCACTCGGGCCAAGCTTGAATCATTGGTGGATGATCTAATACAGCGCACGGTCTCCCCATGTAAGACGGCGCTGAAAGACGCCGGGCTATCTGCGTCTGACGTCGATGATATTATTATGGTGGGTGGGCAGACTCGAATGCCTAAGGTCCAAGAGACGGTAAAGGATTTCTTCGGTAAAGATCCACGTAAGGATGTCAACCCGGACGAAGCTGTGGCGGTCGGTGCTGCGATCCAAGGTGGAGTGTTGGGCGGCGAGGTGAAAGATGTCTTGTTGCTGGATGTGACTCCTTTGTCTCTTGGTATAGAGACGTTGGGTGGGGTGATGACTAAGCTCATCGAAAAGAATACCACTATTCCGACCAAGGCTAACCAGACGTTCTCTACCGCTGACGACAATCAGACGGCGGTCACCGTGCATGTGCTGCAAGGCGAGCGCGAGATGGCAGCTCACAATAAGTCGTTGGGCCGCTTTGATCTTGCCGATATTCCTCCCGCGCCTCGCGGTGTACCGCAGATCGATGTGATCTTTGATATTGATGCCAACGGCATTCTTCATGTGTCGGCGAAGGACAAGGCGACAGGAAAAGAAAACAAAATTGTCATCAAATCCAGTTCAGGTCTCAGTGACGACGAGATCGAGAAAATGGTCAAAGAGGCCGAGGAACACGCCGAAGAAGATCGTAAGACCCGTGAGCTCGTTGAGGCACGTAATCAGGGCGAGGCAATGATTCACGGCGTGCGTAAGTCGATCACGGAGATGGGAGATAAATTGGCCGATGACGAGAAAACCAAAATCGAGACAGCGATCGGCGATCTAGAATCAGCAATCAAAGGTGACGATCTGACTGCGATTCAGACCAATACCGAGGCGCTAGCGCAGGCGAGCCACAAACTTGCCGAAGAAATGTACCAACAAGGCACCGAGCAACAAAGCGCCACTGGCGATAGCGGTGAGACTACCTCCAGTGACGACAACGTCGTTGACGCTGAGTTTGAGGAAGTCAAGGACAAAGATGATAGCAAGTAGAGGAGTGGACAAAGCCCACTGATACCGCGACTACACTGCGGCAGCGACAGGTCTACCGGTTGATTCGGTAAGGCGCGGACTGGTTTGGTCCGCGTTTGTTTTTACAAGCGCTTATGTAGTCGATTTGGTGCTAAAACCATGGCGAAAAGAGACTATTACGAATCTCTTGGCGTGGCCAAGAACGCTTCTGAGGCTGACATCAAAAAGGCCTATCGCCGTCTCGCCATGAAATATCATCCCGATCGCAACACTGATAATGACGACGCCGAAGCAAAGTTTAAGGAGACTAAGGAAGCCTACGAGATTCTGAGTGACCCGCAGAAACGAGCGGCCTATGATCAATTTGGGCACGCAGGGGTCGATCCGTCGGCGGGGGGCGGTGGATTTCACACGGGTCCAGGCGGGTTCGGCGATATCTTTGGCGACATTTTCGGAGATATTTTTGGCGGCGGGCGGCGTAGCGGGACGCGTGCCAGCCGTGGACCGGACCTAAGCTACACCCTTGAGCTGACACTGGAGCAGGCGGTTCAGGGTACTGAGACGCGTATCCGGGTTCCCACGACTTTAGAATGTGAAACCTGTGGCGGCACTGGTGCTCGGCCTGGATCCACGCCCTCGAGTTGTGCCTCCTGTGACGGGCACGGACAGGTCCGTATGCAACAGGGGTTCTTCTCAGTGCAACAGACCTGTCCGACGTGTCGGGGCGCGGGTCAGGTTGTCACTGATCCATGCACGGATTGTGATGGCAATGGCCGCGTTAGACGCACTAAGACCCTCTCTGTGAAGATTCCGGCCGGGGTGGACACCGGTGATCAGATTCGCTTGGGTGGAGAAGGCGACGCCGGGGTAAAGCGCGGTCCACCGGGTGACCTATATGTCCAAGTTCAGATCAAGCCGCACCCGATCTTTAAGCGCGACGGTGATGATTTGTATTGTGAGATGCCGGTAAGCTTTGCCAGCGCCGCTCTAGGCGGTGAGTTGGAAATTCCTACTCTGGATGGTCGTGCGAACCTCAAGATACCCAGCGAAACGCAGACCGATCGCGTGTTTCGTTTACGCGGAAAAGGTGTTCGCAATGTACGTACCCGACAGACAGGCGATCTTTACTGTAAAATCAGTGTGGAGACACCGGTGAACCTCACCAAGCGCCAGAAAGAACTCATAGGCGAGCTGGATCAGCTCACCCGTGAGGGCGGATCCCGTCACAGTCCCCGAGAACGCTCTTGGACCGACAAAGTGAAGAGCTTTTTCGATGATTTGGTGACGCCTTGAAGGTGCACTAGGACCTGGACCGTTGCTCGGATCCCAAGTCGAAGTCTTTGGTGATACGTGATATAGAAGGAAACTTCGCCGGGTTTCGTGTGGTGCTTAAACCGCAGAGGCTTTGATGATATTCCAGGAGCTTAATCGCACGCAGTGCAAAGCATACTTACTAGGCTGCGAGCGTACTCGCAAGGCGGTTTTGGTCGATCCGTGCCAAGAGATGGTGGCGCGTTACCTTGCGGTGCTTGCGTATCATGGTCTGCGGCTGGACGCGGTGATCGATACTCACACTCATGCCGATCATCGTACCGGCTGCTTCTTGCTCAATGACCTCATCGGCGCACGCGTTATCATGCATCGAAGGGCTCCCGCTCCGAGGGTGACCCAGCACGTAGAGCAAGAAGACGTGATCGGCGCGGGGGAACTGGCACTCAAGGTCTATCACACTCCTGGTCACACCCCCGACAGTATTAGTCTTCATATTGAAAATCTGCTGTTTACAGGGGATGTCATGTTGATCGGCGGTACCGGGCGGACTGATTTTGCGGGGGGCGATTCGGGAGAGCAGTATGATTCCATCACTGGGAGCCTATTTCGGCTGCCAGACAAAACAAGAGTGTTTCCCAGTCACGATTATCGGGGGAACACTGAATCGACCATTGGTTATGAGAAGCTACACAACCCAAGAATCGCCGGACGTTCGAGGCAGGAATACATAGATTTGATGGCCAGCATAGAGTTTCCTTTGCCGGATAAGATCCAAGAAGTGTTACAACCAAATCAGTCCGCGATCGATGACGACAAAATGTCATTTCCAACGCTGGTCCAGCTTAATGAGGTTCGGCAGCTGCGGCCCGATGAGCTGCACGGCATGATCAAGCTTGGCCAGGCCCCGCTGCTGCTGGATGTGCGCGAACAGGAAGAACTTGGCGGAGAGCTTGGCCATATTGTGGGTAGTCACCACATTCCACTTCAGGAGCTGGCAAGCCGTGTGGATGAACTCAGGGAGCACCAGGACGCAGAAATTGTATGCCTCTGCCGTGCCGGTATGCGCAGCACCACCGCGGCCGCCATCCTGACGGGGCTAGGTTTTAATCATGTTTCAAATCTGCGTGGAGGTATGGTGGATTGGAACGATCGAGGCTATTCGGTAGAGCGTTGACCCATCTTGGGGTCAGGTCGTCATCATCCCTAAACGAGTGGTCGTGAGATAAGAGCTGCAGATGGTAATTGAGGTATTTGATACCAATCTCGATGGGGTACGGATAGTGATTCCCGCGGCATATGAGGACGATCGTGGGTCGTTCATGGAGACTTTCAACGCTCGGGACTTTATTGAAGCAGGGTTGCCTGGCAACTTTGTTCAAGTCAACCACTCATACTCCATAAAAGGTGTGTTGCGCGGCTTACACTACCAAGCACCAAAATGGCAGGAGAAACTCATACGGGTTATCAACGGCGAGGTGTTCGATGTGGCCGTAGATATTCGTTGTGGATCGCCTACCTTTGGTAAGTGGTTCGGGACTGTGCTGTCTGCTGCGAATCGTAAACAGTTGTATGTTCCCAAGGGTTTCGCCCATGGTTTCTGTGTAATCAGCGAGACTGCAGACGTAGTGTATAAATGCACTGAACTTTACGAGCCGTCACAAGACCGGGGCATCTTGTGGTGTGATCCGGATATCGGAATTGAATGGCCGGTATCAAATCCTCTGATATCGCCCAAAGACGCTGAGGCGCAACGGTTGAGCGCGGTGTCGCTAGTGTTCGACTAGAAACAGAGCTAGATGGATGATGAAGCTACTGGTATTTGGCAAGGATGGACAGATCGGCAGTGCGCTATGTCGTCAGATGGCCAGCAGGGACGGGGTGATGTTCCTTGGACGCCAGGATGTGGATCTTCAAGACCTCGACACCCTACGCAAACGCATTGTTCAAGAAAGCCCGGATCTCGTGATCAACGCCGCAGCCTACACCGCAGTGGATCGAGCCGAGTCTGAGCCCGCGCTGGCGCACACCATCAATGCGGACGCGCCAAGGGTAATGGCTGAATCGGCACAGGAGATCAGCGCCTGGCTAATCCACTACTCTACTGACTATGTGTTTGACGGACGAGCCGATCGTTGCTATGTAGAAACCTGCGAGACCAAGCCTGTCAACGTTTACGGCCGCACTAAATTAGCGGGCGAGGAAGCAGTGCAACGGGCTGGTGACCGTTATGTCATAGTGCGTACCAGCTGGGTGTATGCGCTGCAAGGACATAATTTCCTAAATACGATATTGCGTCTCGCGCAGAAGGCGGCTCCACTGCGAATAGTCGACGACCAGCGAGGCAGTCCCACCTCTGCCGATGCAATCGCCCGCGGGACCGTCGGGCTGGTTGATCGTATCCATAACGCGCCGGTGGAATCTGGTGTTTATCACATGAGTTGCGGCGGAGAGACAACATGGTTTGGGTTCGCAAACGAGATAGTTCGAGTTCGAGGATTGGAAGGTGTTCGGGTGCAACCCATTACCACTGCCGATTTCCCAACCCCAGCGGAGCGTCCTCGCTATTCGGTGCTGTCTAACGCCAAGCTCTCAAAAACCTTTGGTATCGAATTGCCCCATTGGCGCGAGGCGCTAATCGACACCTTGAGCCAAGTCGATCATCCGCAAAAAACTTCAGCACGCTGCTAGTCGGATTGCAATGCAGATAAACTACCTGCTCCAATCAGGTAGTCAACGATGCTGTTCCCCTAAGTACACAGCATCACCGTATCGCTGACAGTGGAAGTTAGTCGTAGCAGTGGAGTGTTGGGTGTGGATAGCCCGCTGCGATCGTTGTTGCCTCGATTTGAGTTTCGCCGAAGCCAGCAACAAATGGCGGAATGTATCGAACAAGTCCTCCACAGTGGTGGTGTGCTCATCGCCGAATCAGGAACCGGCACCGGTAAAACCATTGCTTATATTGTTCCCGCCTTGTTGTGTGGTAAGAAGGTGATGATTTCTACCGGCACAAAGCATCTGCAGGATCAGTTGTTTCAGCGTGACCTCCCGCTGGTGCGAGACGCACTGGCTATCACGGCGTCGGTATCATTGCTCAAGGGCCGGGCCAACTACCTCTGTCGATATAGACTGCAAAATGCTGCCCTGGGTTGGCCTATGGCTGCAGACAATGTTATGCAGGAGGACTTTGATCAAATTCAAAAGTGGGCCGAGCATACCCGGGACGGGGATGTCGCGGAACTGGCGAGTGTCGCTGAGGACTCGCCGATATGGCCACGGGTGACATCTACGGTCGACAACTGTCTAGGTTCGACGTGTAGCCACTACAACAACTGCTGTGTAAATAGGGCGAGAAAGAATGCGGCCGATGCCGACGTCGTAGTGGTCAACCATCATTTGTACTGCGCAGATCTGGTATTGCGTGAAGATGGGTTTGGCAAACTATTGCCCGACGCGGACGCGGTGATTTTTGATGAGGCGCATCAACTTCCACAGACGCTCTCGCACTTCCTAGGTACTAGCCTAACGAGTCACCAGCTGGTGGAGTTGAGTCGGGACAGCGTGCAAGAACATGCTGAGGCGCGCGCAGCTGTCGTGGATTTGGACCCGGCCGCTACACGTCTGCAAAAAGCGGTCGCGGACCTTATGTCAAACTTAGGTAATGATGTTAGACGTGCACCTTGGACTGAGCTTGAGCACGATACTGATACGACATTGGCGCTAACGACCATGCAGTCGGCCCTCCAGTTTTTGGGTGCAGTACTGGAGGTGGCGGCTCCGGTGAGTGAGGGTTTGGATCGATGTTGGCTTCGGTGTCAGGAATTGCAGGAAAGACTGCTATGCCTAACTCAGCGAGAATCGGATGAAGCAGTGCGCTGGTTTGAGACCACACCCCGGGCGTTTCGGTTGCATTCAACGCCGTTGGATACCGGAGCCGCATTTCGCCAGCAAGTGGAAACTGCGGACTGCACGTGGATTTTTACATCGGCCACTCTGACGGTAGCGGGAAGCTTTAATCATTTCCAAACTCAGTTGGGTCTAGACATTGCCGATACGCAGCAATGGGACAGCCCGTTTGACTTTGCACGCCAAGCGCTTTTGTACCTGCCCTCGGATATGCCTGATCCCAGTAGTGAGCACCATACAACGTCCCCCCCCCCCC
>JAOTYS010000222.1 GCA_029861795.1 Gammaproteobacteria bacterium
TTGGTACACGATATCCTCTCCCGTAGGAGCAGTATCTTGCTGCGGTGTCGATATCGTCGAGCCTTTAACTTCGCCTCAAGGCGAACCTACAATGATGATGGGTTTTGTAGGTACGCCTTTAGGCGTACATCCATCGATCCAACGAAAGCCAACACGTAACGCACTTGATGCGGTTGGCGAGGCGGATCTGTTATCGAAGAGGCCGCATGAGTAGCCGCTTGCCGGCACACCTTAACACTGCAATTGATCGGCGAGATCCAGGAGGTCGCGGGCAACGACGTCGAAAGATCGCGCCGGTTTGAGATTGTCCACTTGATCTGGCCCGTACTCGGTGGGACGAGCGACGAAAGCAGTACGAAAACCATGGCTGGATGCGGCGATGAGGTCATCGTTGTGCGCGGCGACCATTAGACATTGGTTCGGCTTGAGGTCGAGGTACTCGGCGGTGCTTAGGTATGATTCCGGCTGTGGTTTATAGTGCCTGGAGACTTCCGCGCCCAGTATCGCATCCCACGGTAAACCTGCTCGTTTAGCCATGTTTACCAATAGCGCCACGTTGCCGTTAGACAGCGTGACAAGAATATATTTGCGCTTGAGGCGCTCGAGTCCCGCCACGCTGTCGGGCCAAGGATCGAGACGATGCCAAGCGCGGTTGAAGTCATCGATCTCGGCTTCGTTCAATCCAGAAATGTTGAACCCTTCCAATAGTTGTTCCAAGCTCATGCGGTGTAAGTCATCGAGTTTGGTCCAATGCATTTCGCCGCTGCGAACACGCGACATCGCCGGCTGATATAGACCGCGCCAGGCATCAGCAAAATCTTCCCAGTCGATATCCAAGCCCTTGGCTCGCCCTAACGCACGACCTGCGCGAATAATACTGCTGCGCCAGTCGACCACGGTGCCAAAAACATCGAACGTGAGGGCTTTAACCGAGTTTGAGTCGATTGACATGAAGCGTTCCTCAAGTCGCAGTGGGATGTCAGCTCACAATACGCATTACAGCAAATCGATCAGCTCGCCGACGAAATCCCCCAGATCCAAACTGCCTCCGATGTCCTTCCCCAGCATATAGGAATTGGGGCCAGGCGGCGTGGGGTGCCGATAGCGCTGTTCGCGTTTGGCCTGTTCAAGTTTGCGATGGGTATCCTCGTGAGCCTTGGCCAATGCTCCAGATTTTATCCATCGAAGGACGGCGTCGAGCTCGCCTTGGTCAAACCAGATGCCGTCTTGTTTACATGTATCGACGATGATCCCGCTTTTGCCGCCATAGTTGCGGCGGTGCATAAGTTTGGTGCACAGTGGACAATGTTTGTAGAACGGCGCACCGGTCGTCGCTAGTGAGTCACTAGCAACTTGCGGTCGGTGGTCCGGCGCAACCATCTCTCCCGACGCGGCCACGCGTTGGGCGCGCTGTTCTAACAACTGAAAAATCTGACTCCCTAACCACAGACCGGCACACTTTCCGCACTCAAGTACCGAGAGCCGTTCGCCACCTAAGCTGCGACTGGCGAGGTGATTGCCAGTACCACACACCGGACAAATGAAGTCAGTTCGCTCTCCCGCATTACCCTCGGGCAGGATGGGTGTGGCGCAGTAATGACAGTACCTGGCGCGATCACTGATGCGCGCAGTGCAAGTGGGACAGACGGTGTGAAGGTCGCGCTCGTGCAAGGAAAAGTCAGAACCGCAAAACCCGCAAGCGGCAGTCTTGCCGTGTCTGGCAGCACCACAAGAAGAGCAGCGCACCACCGATGCATTATGTACTTTTCGTGCCTCGGGCACGGTAATGAGTTCACCACAGGAGCAGTGAAAACGATTTCCACCCTCACGCTGTGAGGCGTCGTATTGCCTGTGGCAGGCGTCACATCCGACGAGAAACCGTAAGCTCATCGTAACCCACTCTGGTCTGATGTTGAGTGCGACAGCAATTGTTTAATTTGAAAAGGCAATCGTAGCTCCACGCTCAGTAATTTAGCAGCAGTGGCACAATTGGTAATATCGGATAGAGCAATGATCGTGGGCACATCGTTGAATGGTTCCGGCACACCTGAACGGTGTTATTACGACAAGTGGCGCTTGTCTATGCAGAAATTATAGACCCTCGGGTCTCGGCAGTGGCTCGACTCAACCACGACGCCAGGTGTGAAACCGTTCTACCCAGCGCAGCAGGCCGGCTGGGGCATGGGCTCGTTTCCACTCCCCGGCAGCGTACTTATTGGCTTCGGCAAGCGTGGGATAGATATGGATAGTGCTAAGGATCTTGTTGAGACCGACCTTCTGACGCATGGCGATGATGTATTCTGCGATGAGATCGCCGGCGTGCTCTCCCACGATTGTGACCCCAAGAATCCTGTCCTTGCCTGGAACGGTAAGGACTTTGACTATTCCATGGGCCTCTTCATCGGCGATGGCACGATCCAGTTCTTCGATCTTGTAAGTGGTCACTTCGTACTTCACGCCTTTCTCTTGGGCTTCGAGTTCGTTGAGACCCACTCTTGCCACTTCAGGATCGGTAAACGTTGCCCATGGGATGACCGAGTAATCCGCCCGGAACTTTTTCAAGCCGCCGAATAACGCATTGACTGACGCATACCAGGCTTGATGCGCTGCAGTATGGGTGAATTGATATGGTCCAGCGACGTCACCGCAGGCGTAAATGTTTGGGTACTTAGTCTGCAGAAAGTCGTTTACCGCGACCGTGCGTTGTTTGGACAGATCAATGCCTAGTTCCTCTAGGCCGTAGCCGGTGGTATTGGCGACCCGCCCGACCGCCACCAGCAACTCATCGAACCCGACCCGAATGTCTTCTCCCTGGTGCTCACACACCACAATCCTTTCACCATTCTCGATGCGAAACTCCTTGGCTTTATGGTCGACCAGAACCTCGATGCCTTCTGCCCTGAATTGCTTTGTCACCATCTCCGACACTTCAGGGTCTTCTCGACTCAGAATACGGGGGAGCATCTCGATCTGGGTGACGTTAGAACCAAAGCGTGCAAAACATTGAACCAATTCGCTGCCAATGGGACCACCACCGAGGACCACTAGTCTCTTTGGCAACTCCCGCAATTCCCACACCGTATCCGACGTCACATAGCCGACCTCTTCCACTCCGGGTATAGGCGGCACAAATGGGTGCGCCCCGGCGGCGATGACGATGCTGCGGGTGGTTAGGGTTTTTCCGTTCACGTCCACCGCGTAAGGGGAAGTCATATTGGCTTCACCTTGAATACATTCGACACCTAACTTTGTATAGCGCTCCACCGAGTCGTGGGGTTCGATGGTTTGAATTATCCGTTGTACCCGATCCATGATATCAGCGAAATCAAAATCCACATTGGCGGACTTGAACCCGAACTGTTCCGCGCGTTTGACATGGGAAAGAAACTTTGCTGAACGTATAAGCGCCTTAGAGGGCACACAACCCGTGTAGAGACAGTCCCCTCCCATCTTGTGTTTTTCAATAAGGGTAACCTTGGATTTCACTGCCGCAGCAATATAAGCAGCCACCAAACCGGCTGAACCCGCGCCGATTACAATGAGATTGCGGTCGAATTTGTTGGGCTTGTCGTACATGCGCAGCACCTTCCTAGTCTGAATAAATTCAAGGGTTTTCCTTGTAATAAGAGGAAATAGGCCCAGCAGCGCAAAGGATCCGATGAGACCAGGTGAGAGGATGCCACCGAGCGACTCAAGCTTGGCGATTTGTGTTCCCGCATTAACGTAGACGATGGTGCCGGGGAGCATGCCGATCTGGCTGACGATCCAGAATACAAGAGTTCGTATTGGTGTGAGGCCCATTAACAGGTTGATTAGGAAGAACGGGAACGCCGGAATCAGACGCAGCGTAAAAAGGTAAAAGGCACCATCTTTTTTGATGCCCTCATTGATTGCAGTGAGGTTGCTGGCGAATTTCTCCTGCACCATGTCCCGCAGCAAGAAGCGCGACACTAAAAAGGCAACGGTGGCGCCGATGGTGGATGCGAACGATATAATCACTGTTCCCCAGATTAATCCAAAGATTGCACCTCCAACTAAAGTCATGATTACTGCACCGGGTAATGAAAGGCCGGTGACCGCTACATAAAGTAAGAAGAAAAACGAGGCGCTCATCCACGGCTGTGCCTGACGGTAAGCGTCGATCGCCGATTGCTGGGTCTTGAAGTACTCGAGGGTGAAGTACTCGCCGAGATCGAACAAAAAAAAGGCCGCGGCCACAGCCGCTAGGACCAACAGCAGCAGAACTTTGGTGTTATTCATCTAGTGTTCGTTAAACGTCGTCTGGAGAATATAGCGTGATTGAGAAACCGGTGTAGGTTTCGTGAATCGCCTCCCCGATTGTATGAGATATCGCCCAAGCTTACAGTCAGGGCCATACCACCAAGGCGAGTATCCCTGCCAACTCCTTTCTCGAGCGCCCGGCTGGCGGATACATCGATCAAGCCCAGATACTCCGCTCGGTCAGTAGTCGGACTCCTTTTTTGCGACAGAGTTCTGTCGGCCCCAACTCAGCGAGTGCAAGAGAGCAGACACCCCTGCAAGGGGATCCACCTTGTTTCAAAGGGTACTAGCCGCCTATATTGGGTTCCCTAATTTGCTTTTTGACCAAATGAAGTTCGGTGAGCTATGGCTTTGTGCTTCGTGCGACACGGACAAACAGATTGGAACCTGCAACGGCGGTTTCAGTCGCGAACCGATATTGCCCTAAATGAAACTGGCCGCACCCAAGCACGCCAGATTCGAGATGAATTCTTGAGACGAAAGCTACGCTTTGTTTCCGCGTACTGCTCACCGCTTAGTCGCGCGCAGCAGACTACGCAGATCATTTTAAACGGCACGGACATCGTGCCAGTGGTAGAGCCGTCCTTCACCGAGTTGGACTTAGGTGAGTACGAGGGATGTCTGGAGCAGGAACTACGCACGCGCTACGGCGCCAGTTACGACCAATGGCGAGAACAGGGTTTTCTAGAGCCCGCCCCAGGTGGAGAGAGCGTTATGGATGGAGTACAACGGGTGCACGCCTCAATGTCCACATTGCGCCACGATGCACTCAAAGGTGATACGCTCGTCGTCGCGCACCAGGGAGTGATAATGTCGATGAAAGTTGTGCTCAGCGGACGCGAGGATATCGGCAGCTTGCGCTCGTTCAAGCAAGCCAACGATGTGATTGAACTCTGGGACGCGCAGCAGGGTACTTTGATAGAGACCCTAAGGGTCCCGGCATCCAGTTGACGGCAACAACGATACTGCGACTCAGCACAGAGAAATGGAGCAATGGATCTGAGCTATGATGCACAGCGAGCTGTTGTCACGCTGCGACGAAGCGATGAACAGTTGGCAGCCCTTATGCGTCGCGTGGGTCGATTTGCTTTGGTGCCGAGAAGCAATATGACACCGTTTCACGAGCTGCTCCGCGCCATCATCTATCAACAGCTCTCCGGAAAGGCCGCGTCAGCGATCTATAAGCGAATATTGAAATTGCTGGGCGCGCGCAAACCATCACCGCGAGCCATACTTGAACTTTCCACCGAGGAGCTGCGGGTCGCGGGCTTATCTCGTTCGAAAATCATTTCCGTCAAAGATCTTGCACACAAGACCATCGAAGGTATGGTGCCTGGAAAGCGTAGGTTGCAGAAGATGGAGGACAAGGAAATTGTTGCCAAGCTGGTGGCGGTGCGAGGTGTCGGTCAGTGGACAGCGGAGATGTTATTGATCTTTAACCTTGGTCGTCCTGATGTATTGCCGGTGAGCGATCTCGGCGTTCGGAAAGGATTCATGCTAGCGTACCAAACGGGTGTCATGCCAACCGAGGCGGAGTTGCAGCAGTACGGTGAACGATGGCGACCCTATCGCAGCGTGGCCAGTTGGTATTTGTGGCGCGCCAACGATCTGGAGTATTAGCGGCAAGTGCTAAGGCCGTAGGTTCACTCATTATGCGAACGACCTTAACTTGTATTGTTGTGGCAAGCGGCTGAAAATGTCCGCTCTTAGCCAAACGGTAATCGCTTTGGTACTGTATCGACTATGACTGTACGTAAGGTTTTGCATATGGGTGATCCGCGTCTGCTCGAGGTCGCCAAACCCGTGACCGAATTTGATACGCCTGAACTTGACGCGCTTGTGGTTGACTTGTTTGAAACGATGCAGGTCGAAGACGGTGTGGGTTTGGCTGCACCCCAGGTGGGTGTGAGGCTACGTGTGGTCGTGTTCGGTTATGAGATCCCTGGAGACGTTTCCGATTCTGAAACAGTACCTCCCTCGGTGTTGATTAACCCCGTCATAGAGCCGCTATCCGAGGAACAGGACGAAGCTTGGGAAGGGTGTCTTAGCGTGCCGGGTATGCGTGGACTGGTGCCGCGGTATCGGAACATTCGCTATCGTGGCATGGATCAAAAAGGCAATCCTATCGATCGGGTGGTAGCGGATTTCCACGCTAGGGTGGTACAGCACGAGTGCGACCATTTGGATGGTGTTCTGTATCCGCGGCGTATCCGCGACATGCGTAATTTTGGATTCCTGGAGGAGCTAATAGAAAGTGGAACAATGCCTGTGTTCGACTCACCATGTGAGGACCACGACGACGAGGAATCTGTCGCAGTAGATACTGCGCAAATGTGAAATGATCCATGACTACCGCGTCCTACTTTTCGGTGGGTCCGGCGGATTTTCCCAACGGGTACTCGAAAGACTTGTGGCGTCTGAGATTTCTATCGCAGCTGTGGCGCTGTTTGGGTATGGGCCGATCCACGTAGCACGTAGCTCGCCCATCCCGGTGGCAGAACCGCGATGCGAACATGAAATCCTCTCCGTGGTTGATCGACACACTCTGCCAGTCGTTTACTTGGAAGAGCTGCAGAGCTCACAGACCCTTGAGCGTTTGTCTGCCTACTCCCCAGACTTCATCCTGTGTGCGTGTTTTCCCCGTGTTTTGCCTGAAGCATTGTATCGTCTACCCAGTGTTGCGTGTCTGAATTTGCATCCTTCCATGCTCCCAGCCTACCGTGGGCCTACGCCACTGTTCTGGCAACTCCGAAACGGTGAATCCAATACCGGCGTAACGCTCCACCTGGTGACCGATGTGATCGACGGTGGCGAGATAGTGTTACAACGTCAATACTCTTTGGCTGACGGACTCAGCCACCAGGAGATCAATCGCCAATTGGCTGACCTGGGCGCAGAATTATTTGTGCAGTGTTTGGAAATGTACGCCGCAGGATGCGCCAAGTCAGTGGCGCAAAAGAAGGGAAGCTATTTCCCTTTGCCTAAAGCTGGCGATTTCTCGCTTTCCACCGAGTGGCCAGCACGACGGGCGTTCAACTTTATCCGTGGCACAAGCCATAAGGGTGTTGCATACAATCTCTCCACAGCGGGACAAACGTTCACCATCAGCATGGCGAAAGATTACCAAGATTCCGGTGCGTTAGATCATGAGTGGAAGAGGTCTGGTGATTCTCTTTCGATTCAATTCACACCGGGTATACTTCACGCCGTGGGAGAACTTGTCCGCTGATCTACAAGATTACTGACAGCCCTTCTTAGCCGGTTAGTCTGAATTCCGCCAGCACACCGCAATGGTCGGATAGATGTTGGCCTGGATGGGTCGATCCGTGGGGATGCGCAGTG
>JAOTYS010000223.1 GCA_029861795.1 Gammaproteobacteria bacterium
GCAATAGCTCGCCGCAGTTCCGGTATGCCTAGCGCCTGCGAGTATCCGGCACAACCGTCTTGCAGCGCTCGAATGCCGGCAGCGACGATCTGATCGGCGGTAGCAAAATCCGGCTCTCCGACCTCCATATGAATCACCGAACGGCCCTCTTGCTCCATAGCTCGCGCTTGCTCTAACACAGCCAAAACATGGAAGGGCTCTATCTGCGACATCCTTCGTGCAGGCGAGCGCGATAACGTTGGTCTAGCTAGGTTTTCACTCATTGTCAAAAGTCCACCTTAACCCCATTTGGATTTATTGCGTCCCACCAGGCTTTCTGGTATAGATGCGCGCTTAATTTTTTTGGACGCCTGCTAGGACCCCCCTGCTTACGCAGATGTCAGGAGTGTATCGTATGGCAGCCACTTCAAAAACCAAGACACAGTTGAATCTCATACACGGAATTAAACCGTACAAGCCCAGGAAGGGTGAGAAGTACATGAACAAGGATCAGCTCGAGCACTTTCGGGCGATTCACATATCATGGAGAGACGGTTTATTAGACGAAGTTTCGCGCACGGTGCACTCGATGCAGGACGAAACCGTGAGCCATCCCGATCCCACTGATCGTGCAACTCAAGAAACAGACATGTCGTTGGAACTGCGCAGCCGTGACCGTGAACGCAAGTTGATCAAGAAAATCAATGACTCTATTGCACTAATCGACTCAGGTGACTATGGCTATTGCGAGAAATGCGGCGTCGAAATTGGAATTCGTAGGCTGGAGGCCAGACCTACCGCGACCTTGTGCGTCGACTGCAAGACCCTAGACGAGATCCGCGAGAAGCAGCTGGTATAAGCGCGCTGCCTCGACTGTTGACTCAGCGCAACCCCGTGTGCGGTTTACGACTTCGCCCCACCCCGCGAGAAATTTCCACTGCTTAGCCTGCTCATCCGCAATGCAGAAGTTGCACAGCCTGACGGGTCGATACTGCAGGCAGATGTAGCCTGTTGCAACGGCCTCATAGAAAAGATCGCTGATCAAATCGACAGTCGATCCGAAGAATCTATAGACGCACAGGGCAAGTTGTTACTACCGGGCGTAATCGACCCACAGGTGCACTTCCGCGAACCGGGCGCAGAGCACAAAGAGGATCTGTTCTCAGGCTCTCGGGCGGCAGTAAAAGGCGGCGTCACCAGTTTCTTGGAGATGCCTAATACACGTCCTGCCACAACCACGCAGGCGGCCTTGGATGACAAACTTGCTCGTGCGGCCTCGAAGTCCGTAGCCAACTACGGATTCTTTATCGGTGCGACGCCACATAACTTAGACGAAATAAACTCTGTTTACCCGGTATGCGGGATCAAAGTATTTATGGGGGCAAGCACGGGAGACCTACTGGTGGAACGACCGGAAGACCTCGAACGCATTTTCGCAAACGGTGAACGTCTCATTGCAGTACACGCGGAAGATGAGACACGCATTCGGGAGCGAACCCGGCTTTACTCTACAGAACCTTCGCCCGCCACACATTCAAAGATCCGTGATGTTGAATGTGCACGCATCGCAACCGAACGAGCCCTGGGTTACTCCCTCAAGTACAAGCGGCGGCTACACATACTTCATCTATCCACCGCGGCCGAGGTTGAGCTGCTACGGCAAAATAAACCGCCTTGGGTCACCGCGGAAGTCATTCCCAATCATCTGTTCTTGACTGAATCAGACTACCAACAGTTGGGCACTTTGGTGCAAATGAACCCTCCCATCCGAACCGAGGCCGATGTAGCCTCGCTGTGGCAAGGTCTCCATGACGGCGTTATCGACTTCATTGCCACTGATCACGCGCCCCACACCCTCGAGGAAAAGAATCTACCCTACCCCAGATCGCCATCCGGAATGCCGGGGGTGGAAACTTCGCTGCCGCTCATGCTGACGCAAATGGCGGCGGGACACTGCACCCTGGCCGAGATTCAGAAATGGATGTGCGTCGGAGCGGCCCGCGCCTACGGAATTGCGAATAAGGGCGAGATTAGAGAAGGCTGGGATGCGGACCTCACGTTGGTGGACATGAATGTCCGCCGTCCCGTGCGAAACCAAGATATGTTCACCCGGGCGGGTTGGACTCCCTATCATGGTCGCGAGTTATCTGGGTGGCCCGTTGTGACCGTGGTTGGCGGACGAATCGCCTTTGATCGCGGTCAAGTGCGCCAGCACATACGCGGTCAGGTCCTACAATTCAGCTAAATTTTTGCCTCTGGTAGGTTTTCATGACGCCCCAAGAAAACCGCCAATCCGATCATGGCATTGTTGCACCAGCTGACTTCAGCGCCGCTTGGTGGTGCCGCAACCCCCATGCACAAACGTTGTGGCCATATGTTTTCCGGACGGGCCCGCAACCCACATTTCGCCGCCAACGCTTTCAACTACCCGATGGGGATTACTTAGATCTAGACTGGGCCGGTGACGACTCGGGTCCCATATCCGTGCTGCTACATGGACTAGAAGGGAGTTCCCACTCGCACTACATTCGCAGGACCACGAACGCTTTACTACAACACAAGTTTAGGGTCGTAGTAATGCACTTCAGAGGTTGCAGTGGGGTGCCCAACGCCCTTCCACGCAGCTACCACTCCGGTGACACTGGTGATATTGCCACCGTGGTGCAAACCTTGTGTATCCAGCAGCCGCAAACACGACTGGTTGCGATAGGCTTTTCCCTAGGCGCCAATGTATTGCTAAAGTGGCTTGGCGAGACTAGGAAGATCAACCCCCTGACCGCAGCAGTGGCAGTATCCACACCTTTTGAGCTACACCACGCCGCAGACCGAATGGAACAAGGATTGTCGAAATTGTACCAATGGCAACTGGTCGGTGCATTGCGTCGCTCAACCGCTCAGAAGTTTCGACATATGCCTTGCCCAGTGGATCTTACAAACCTATCAAAGCTCAAAACCTTTCGTCAGTTTGATGGCCAGATCACTGCTCCACTGCACGGCTTTACCGACGCCGAAGACTATTATCAACGTTGCAGTAGTCGCCCGTTTCTGCGCCACATATGTGTCCCCACGCTGATCCTCCACGCCCGCGATGACCCATTGATGACACTCGAAGTTGTGCCCAGCGCGAGCGAGCTGTCTCCTAGTATTAGGTTAGAGTTGAGCGACCGCGGCGGGCATGCGGGATTCGTGTCAGGGGTTATTCCCGGACGCTCGCGTTATTGGTTGGACAAACGCATACCCGAGTACCTGAGCTCACACATCTCGAACTCGGGCTAAGCGTCCAGCATTAGAGTAACCGGCCCATCGTTGACCGAACTCACCTCCATGTGCTCTGCGAATCGACCCGCCGACACCCACTGAACCCCGGCATCGGCGATTTCAATAACAAACTGAGAAAACAGCACTCTAGCCGCGTCGGGTGCTAGCGCCGAGCTAAAGTCTGGTCTTCGACCCTTACGAGTTTCCCCATACAGGGTGAACTGCGGCACAGCCAACACTTCCCCGCCGGTGTCGAGAACAGAGTAGTGAAACTTCCCTGTTTCATCAGGAAATATGCGTAGCTGGACCACTTTTGAAGCCATGGACTTGAGCTTGGAACAGCCATCTGAGTTGCCAAATCCCACCAGTAGCAATAATCCGCTTCCAATCTCAGCGATAACATCAGTACCCGCTGTGACTGCTGCCCGACTTACTCTTTGGACCAGAACCTTCATGCGCTTCCCCGGGCCACGATTCGAAGCTAACAAACAAAATAAAAAAGGGGCGTAAGCCCCTATTTTTAAACGCTATTACGAACGTTGCGCTATGCGGCGTCTTCGATCGCCTTCATGCTGAGCCGGATTCTTCCCTGCTTATCCACTTCCAGCACTTTGACTTTTATCACCTCACCTTCTCGTAATTTGTCACTGACGCTTTCGACACGTTCATTGGAGATTTGAGAAATGTGCACCAATCCATCGCGACCAGGCAGTATGTTAACGAAGGCACCAAAGTCCATGAGCTTTACCACCTTACCCTCGTAGATTGTGCCGACCTCCACGTCGGCGGTGATCTGTTCGATCCGTCGCTTCGCCTCCTCGCCTGCAGCAGCATCAACCGACGCTATTGATACAGTGCCGTCATCGGCAATGTCGATAGTGGCACCCGTTTCTTCAGAAATCGCTCGGATGGTTGTGCCGCCTTTGCCGATAACGTCTCGAATCTTGTCCGTATCGATCCGTATTGTAATGATACGAGGGGCATAATCCGACATCTGGTCGCGCGGTTTGTCGATCACCTTCGCCATCTCTGCGAGGATGTGAAGCCGACCCTGTTTTGCCTGCTCTAAAGCCAGTTGCATGATTTCTTTGGTGATTCCCTGGATCTTGATGTCCATCTGTAGTGCGGTGATACCGTCCGGGGTGCCGGCTACTTTGAAATCCATATCTCCCAAATGATCCTCATCGCCTAGGATATCGGTCAAAACTGCATATTTATCGTCTTCCTTAATCAGCCCCATTGCCACACCCGCGACCGGGGCTTTGACTTTAACGCCCGCATCCATAAGCGACAAGCTGGTTCCGCATACCGTAGCCATAGAGCTAGAACCGTTAGATTCCGTGATCTCTGAAACCACACGGATGACATAAGGAAACTCCTCTGAATTCGGCAGCACCGCGGCAATACCGCGTCGTGCCAACCTGCCGTGACCGATCTCGCGTCGTTTTGGAGACCCAACCCGCCCAGTCTCACCGACACAATATGGTGGAAAGTTGTAATGCAGCATAAACGCGTCACGCCACTCCCCTTCCAAAGCATCGATGATTTGCGAGTCGCGTTCGGTGCCTAGCGTCGTCACCGCTATGGCTTGAGTCTCACCGCGGGTGAATATGGCTGACCCATGGGTGCGGGGGAATGCCCCCGTACGAATACTGATCGGTCTCACAGTACTACTGTCACGTCCATCGATGCGGGGTTTGCCTTCCAGAATGCGACTGCGAACAATGGCCTTTTCAAGGGCCTTTATCTCCAGCCTTACCGCCTCGATCTCCTCGGGCGTTGAGTCCTCATTGGTAAGCTCTGATAGCACCTCGGTACGAATTACCGCGAGCCGCTCCAGCCGGGCAGTTTTCTCAGCAATGGCATATGCCTCTGCCACCGACGATCCCGCCAGCCCTGCCACCTGCTCCGCAATGCCCGGATCCGCCTCGGTCGGCTGCCATTCCCATCGCTCGCGACCAACCTCTGCCCCTAACTCTCGGATCACCTTGATTGCTGATTGCATCTGCTCGTGGCCGAATAATACAGCGCCAAGCATGATCTCCTCGGAAAGGATGTTTGCTTCCGATTCCACCATTAGCACAGCAGCCTCTGTGCCAGCCACGACGAGGTCGAGGCTGGATTCTGACTTAACGGAAGTCATGCTGGGGTTGAGCACATACTCGTCATTGATATAGCCCACCCGTGCCGCACCGATTGGGCCGTTAAACGGGACACCTGAAATCTCCAACGCCGCAGAGGTACCCAGCATCGCGACGACATCAGGATCGACCTCCGGGTCAACCGACATCACGGTCGCGATCACCTGAATTTCATTAGTAAGACCTTTCGGAAACAGCGGGCGTATCGGTCGATCGATCAGGCGGCAAGTAAGAATAGCTTTCTCGGAGGGTCGTCCTTCGCGTTTGAAAAAACCTCCGGGGATGCGACCAGACGCGTAAGTCCGTTCTTCATAGTCTACAGTCAACGGTAGGAAGTCTCGGGGTGACGATTCCTTCTCAAATACTACAGTCACCAGCACCGACGTATCGCCCATGCTGGCAACTACCGCACCGTCTGCTTGGCGTGCGATCTCCCCGACTTCGAGTTTTACCTCATGCTGTCCATAATTAAATGTCTTCACGGTATGCTTCAAGGTTGTTTCCTCAGCAGCTGAGCGGCTACCTTCTTAGTCCTAAACGGGTGATCAGAGCACGATACCGCTCGACATCCTTTTTCTTAAGGTAATCCAAGAGCTTTCTGCGTCGATTAACTAATCGCAGCAAACCCTGGCGGGAATGATGATCATGAGTATGCGTTTGAAAGTGTTTCGATAGGTCTTCGATCCTAGCGGTCATCAACGCAACCTGGACTTCGGTTGAGCCCGTGTCTTGCGGTCCGCGATGATATTCACCAACTATTTTCGATTTGTCTTCGGCGGTAAGTGGCATTTGTATCCTCGTATGATTCCAACCCAGGTCTAAAGCCCGCGTATTCTAACTGCCAGGCCCTCTACCCTCAACCAAACAGTCTCGTTGGCTGTGTCTCCTCCATAGTCCTCTAACGCACCATGAAGCACTCGGATTAGAAAGCTCTGGGGTGGCCGTTGATCAGGTAGCGTGGAACAGCCGCTTGGGGGCTACGCGTCCGTCGTCGAGCACTCTGCCCAGCCCCAAAAACCCCGCACCGGCGCTATACAATCTCACCCAACCCGACTGCGGTAGTTGGGTCGCACGAACGGCCTGACCCCGGCAAAGATAGTACGCCGCATCGGCTGAGAGCATTACCTGCGGAAGATGGCTCAAACCCCGATCACCCGGAATCAGAAATTTGTCCAACTCCACGTCGTCGCGCTGTGCCGCCAGCACATCCAGGCTTATCGCGTCCACAACATTGAAACTCCCCACAGCAAGTCGCCTCAAAGCGACCACATGGGCACCACAACCCAGTACCTCCCCGAGTTCATAGGCAAGCGAGCGCACATAAAAGCCATGGGAACAGCGAATTTCAATCTCAACCATGTCCCCCTCCAACCCGTGGAAAAGCAGCTCGTGTACCGTCACCTTCCGCGGCTTACGCTCCACTTCAATGCCCTGGCGTGCGAGCTTGTACAGAGGCTGGCCTGCATGTTTGATAGCTGAGTACATGGGTGGCACTTGCTCGATCTCACCTTTGAACGAACACAGTGCCCTATCCACAATCGCGGCATCCACGGACACCGGCCGTTCAATGGTAACCTCGCCGTCAGCGTCTCCGGTTTGAGTAGTGATACCTAGTTTGAGTTTGGCCCAGTAACGCTTGTCGGCTTCAAGGAAGAACCCCGAAACTTTTGTAGCCTGACCAAAACATAGCGGCAGCAGTCCTGTGGCAATGGGATCCAAACTACCCGTGTGCCCGGCCTTGCGCGCGCCGAGCAATCGCTTGGCCTCCTGCAAAGCAGCATTGGAGGTGCGTCCTGCGGGCTTGTCGAGCAGCAGTATCCCGTTAAGGTCCCGACCAGGGGAACAACGATTTGACAAATTAGACTCGCCTATTCTGGTTGGCCATCGACTCTATCTGCACTGACACTGTCAATCAGTGAAGACATTTCAATGCCGCGTTCTATGCTGGAATCATAAGTAAACAGCAGTGCTGGCGTGACCCGTAGCTCCAAACTTCGACTTAAACAACGACGCAGAAATCCGGCCGCATTGTTCAGTGCAGCCACGGATTTCCTTCTATGTTCCTCAGAACCTAAACAAGTAACACGCACCTTCGCGAGACGTAAATCTTTGGTGATATCTACTGCAGTGATAGTCACCATCCCCACGCGCGGATCATTCAACTCGGACGCGATCAGCACGGCCAACTCTCGCCTGACGAGCTCACCGACCCGTCGAGTACGACTAAACTCCTTTGGC
>JAOTYS010000224.1 GCA_029861795.1 Gammaproteobacteria bacterium
AAGTGACCGATCTTGAAAACAAGATCCTAGAACTCGGTCCGGATAAGGTGGCCGCATTTATCGCAGAGCCCATCTTGGCATCGGGGGGTGTGATCGTGCCGCCACCCGGGTATCAGCGTAAGTGCCTGGAGGTGTGCCGGCGGTACGATATGCTCTATATCTCCGATGAAGTGGTGACCGCGTTCGGTCGTCTTGGTCACATGTTCGCCAGCGAGGATGTGTTTGACATCGTCCCGGACATTATCACCACGGCCAAGGGGATCACTTCTGGTTACATTCCGCTCGGTGCGGTCTTGATTTCTGACAAGGTGTTGTCACAGGTAAGTGGAGAAGAAGCGAAGGGGGCTGTATTTTCCAATGGGTTTACTTATTCGGGGCATCCGGTTGCATGTGCCGCTGCGATCAAGAACATCGAGATCATGCAACGCGAAAAATTGTTAGAACACGTTCGAGATGTCGGCCCGTATTTTCAAGAGCGTCTGCAGCAATTGTCTGACATACCCATCGTAGGTGATGTGCGCGGCGAGGGGTTAATGGCTTGTGTGGAATGCGTTATCAGTAAAGAGAGTCAAGATCCACTCAGCCTTGACTACGAGATCGGTGCTCGCATCGACAAACACTGCCAGGCTCTGGGGTTAATCGTGCGCCCGCTCATCAATATGTGCGTGATGTCGCCGCCGTTGCCGATCACCCGTGACCAGATCGATGAGTTAGTCGACAAGTTGCGTCAAGGCATCGAGCGTGCCATGGATGATGTGCGCCGCGAAGGATTGTGGTCGGGTTGAGCATGTAGGTTCGCCTTCAGGCGAACGAAACCATGTGCGTCTAAAGACGCACCTACGCGGGGTATGATCAGGTTAAGGAAGCCATCGTAGGTTCGTTTTCAGGCGAACGAAGCCATGTGCGTCTAAAGACTCACCTACGCGGGGTATGATCAGGTTAAGGAAGCCATCGTAGGTTCGTCTTCAGGCGAACGAAGCCATGTGCGTCTAAAGACGCACCTACGAGTGGCATCATTAAGGTTTCGAAGGAATTTTGTAGGTTCGCCGTCAGGCGAACGTGATGGTATCCTATTACTTACAAATCCAGGGAAGGAACAGGGATGTCATACAGCGCTCTAAACAAGGGTCGCTTTTCTCAACCGCGTCGCGCCTACTTCGTTACTACCGTTACTCACTGTCGAGACCCATTGTTTCTCGATCTAGGTTACGCACGTGTTGTTGTAGATGTGATGCGTGTGATTCACTCGCAGCAACTAGTGTATTCATTGGCCTGGGTGCTAATGCCTGATCACGTGCATTGGCTGTTTCAACTTGGTGAGAAAAGGAGTCTGAGTCACGTAATGTTTCAGTTCAAGGGAGTGTCTGCACGACGTCTGAACGAGATAGGAGGACGCCGAGGACCGGTCTGGCAAAAGGCGTATTATGATCGAGCATTGCGGGATAATGAGAATCTCGAACAGACCGCCCGATATATAGTTGCTAATCCATTACGCGCGGGACTGGTCACGAATATTGGGGACTACTCACATTGGGATGCAGTGTGGCTGTGATGTCTGTAGGTTCAAGTTCCGACGAACGATCCTCTGTGCGTCTAAAGACGCACCTACTCGGGGTATGATTAGGTTAAGGAAGCCATCGTAGGTTCGTCTTCAGGCGAACGAAACCATGTGCGTCTAAAGACGCACCTACTCGGGGTATGATTAGGTTAAGGAAGCCATCGTAGGTTCGTCTTCAGGCGAACGAAGCAATGTGCGTCTAAAGACGCACCTACTCGGGGTATGATTAGGTTAAGGAAGCCATCGTAGGTTCGCCTTCAGGCGAACGAAACCATGTGCGCCTAAAGACGCACCTACGCGGGGTATGATCAGGTTAAGGAAGCCATCGTAAGTTCGCCTTCAGGCGAACGACCTTGTTGAATTATGCGAACGCTATATCACCCCGTGATGTATGACGCATCCCAGGCGGTGCCCAGCTATTGGGAAGCCACCTTACCGGAACGCGATAAATATCCCTCGCTATTAGGAGATGAGAGTTGTGACGTGGCCATCATCGGCGGTGGCTATACGGGTTTGTCGGCCGCTTTACATCTGGCCCGAGACTACCAAATTGACGTGCGGGTACTAGAAGCAGGCCACATCGGATGGGGAGCTTCGGGGCGCAACGGGGGGTTTTGCGGTTTGCCCGCCACAAAGCTTTCAGTAAAACAACTCATCGATCGCTATGGTCTTGAAGATACCAAGCGTTTCTATGCGGCACAACTTGAGGGGGTGGAGTTGGTGGGTGCACTCGGTGAAGAGGAGGGCATTGAATATGAGCGGCAAGGCGATGGCAACCTCGAGGTGGCACACAAACCGTCCAGGTTTGATGACCTAAAAGACTATGCGGAAACATTATCCAGATTTTTTGGCATTCGAACGCGGTTACTGTCCAAGCAAGAGTTCGCCGAACAAGGATACGATTCGACTGAGCAGTTTGGTGCGATGCACATGATGGCTGGTTTTGCATTGCATCCATTAAAGTTTGCAGTCGGGCTGGCCCGAGCAGCAACGCGCAATGGTGCGGTGTTGCACTCTCATAGTCCGGTAGAAAACTGGGTTCGTGATCGGGGGATGCATTGTCTTCGCACCAACGCTGGAACGTTACGTGCGCAACGAGTAATCGTTGCCACTAATGGATTTACCAAGGACGACATGCACCCGCGGTTCAAGAACGTGATGCTCCCTGCAATTTCCAATATCATTACGACAAGGCCACTCACTAAGGAAGAACTAGAGCGTCATCGTTGGTGCACCTACAATCCAATTTGTAACACTCGCACTTTGCTGTTTTATTACCGCATGTTGCCTGACAACTCGTTTCTATTCGGTGCGCGGGGTGATACCACCGGTCGTCCAGAACATGGTAAGAAAATGCATGTTTGGATGATCCGTCGTATGACAGAAGTTTTTCCCGGGTGGAAGTCTGTTCCCATCACTCACTTCTGGCGTGGCTTGGTTTGTGTCACGCGAAAACTGTCCCCCTCCGTGGGGCGCCTTGATGCTGACCCCAGTGTCTGGTATGGATTCGGATATCACGCCAACGGCGTCAACACTGCGCCGTGGGTGGGAATGACTTTGGCGCGACATATCGCGGGTAAGGATCGAGAGAAAATACCTATACCTGCGGTAATGGCTGGCATGCCGCTGAAGTTTCCGTTCGGACCGATGCGTTTGTGGGGTTTGCGCGGTGCTTATCTTTACTACCGTTTGCGCGACTTGAGATAGGCTTTCGGGTGGTTTTGGGCGTTACGCGCGCTATTCTGCTCTAATGGGAATTACTTCTAGCCAATGAATCGTGATGAGATGACTAAGATCGCTGATCTCAAAGAGCTCGAGGCGTTTCTGGTCGCATATCCAGGTACACAGCACCTGGACGCGATCTTTGCTGATCTGTGCGGCATCTTCAGAGGTAAACGTTACCCACGTTCGGATTTTGACAAACTGTTCAAATCCGGTCTGCCAATCCCTTATACAGTCTACTGGTTAGACGTGACCGGCGCTAATTCGGATCCGTGCGGACGAGGATTTAGTGACGGCGATCCAGATGGTGTCGCGGTACCTATTTCTGGAACACTGGCTACCGTCCCATGGTCGGACACACCCCGCGCTCAAGTGTTGATGAATCTGCGGGAAGCGGACGGATCACCGAGCATGGTCGATCCCCGCAATGTGGCCGCAGTAGTCGTGGAGCGTTTTGCAGAGCTGGGTTTGCGCCCGGTACTTGCATTTGAACTGGAGTTTTATTTGTTGGATAAGGAGCGTAATGCGGATGGCCGTCCGCAACCGCCTATTTCACCAATGACTGGACGGCGCGAAGATTCGACCCAGGTCTATGGGATCGATGAGCTCGACAGTTTCGATTCGTTTTTTTGTGAGGTGGAGCAAGCCAACAAGATACAAAACATCCCGGCCACTGTTGCAACGGCGGAGTTTGCACCGGGTCAGTACGAAATAAACTTGCGTCACGTAGACGATCCGTTGATGGCCGCGGATCACTGCGCGTTGCAGCGTCAGGTGGTGAAACGAGTGGCGCGACGGCAAGGCATGGATGCGACTTTCATGTCTAAGCCATTTCTTGACGAGACCGGCAATGGAATGCACATCCATCTCAGTCTGGTGGATGCGAACGGCAATAATGTGTTGGATGACGGCAGTGAGACGGGCAGTGCGAATCTGCGTCACGCAATCGGTGGGATGCAGGCACTGATGGCCGAATGTATGGGGATCTTTGCGCCAAACGTTAACGCGTATAGAAGATTCGGTCCTAATCAATATGTGCCGGTTAATGGTAGTTGGGCGTTAAACAATCGATCGGCTGCGTTTCGAATCCCGGCGGGGGACAGCCGCGACAGACGTATCGAGCACCGTGTTGCCGGAGCAGAAGCCAACCCGTACCTGGTACTGGCGTGTATCTTGGCGGCAGCCCACCATGGCATCGTCAACAAGATCGATCCTGGACCACCCAGCGACGGCAATGCGGGTGCTGCAGTCAGTCCGGATTTGCCGTTGTCGTGGCAGGCTGCGATAGATCGATTGCGGGAAGCGCCGTTGCTTAAATCCTATATTGACTCAGAGTACCTAGCGATTTACTGCGCGACTAAACAAAACGAGATGGAAAAGTTTTGTTCACGCATCTCACCCTTGGAATACGATTGGTATCTGTGAGAAGGTGATGAGGGTTTAGCCTGACTTTTCCCCGATGATGCAACTCTCGTCGCGACAGTGATTTCAAGGAAAAGGGTCGTGGTTAGCTCATCGAACCAAATGGGCAACAACGAAACTTCGCTGGCAATTCGTCGACTCGGTGTTGCTGCCGAGTTTCTGAAGAGTTTGGTGCTACTGAGAATCAAATAGAGAAAAAGCCGCGGCGCGACATCGCCGCGGCCTTCGAAAAGGAAGTTGACTCGGCTAAAAACCGGCTTTTATCTGTTCGAATTCGTCGTTCATTGCTGTCTCGAATTCCTGAGTTTGCGGGAGCTGAAACTTTCCAGCACCGAGTATATCGCCCGGGTTTCTGCTCAATCCAAGCTCCTCCAATCGCGCTTCGGGGACCGCGTCGAACGCCTTGATGTTGGAATGACCATATCCGAATTCGTCGATGATATAGACGCCGGTCTCGACGCTGATCAAGGCGTCGATAATGTCAAGAGCCTTATCGGGCCTTGGTGCATCCTTGTGCAGCATAGCGCCACAAACCCAGGTGAGTGCCCCTTCTTTGGGATTGGCGAATTTCACATTCACTCCCTGCTTTTTCAATTCGACGGGAGAACTGTTCCACGTCATCGCAGCCACAAGCTCACCAGAGGCTAAGGCCTGCTCCAGGGTCGTCATATCATCAGTATAGGTGCGGATCAGCGGTCGTTGTTGACGCAACAGCTCCGCTACTTTCTTAACATTTTCTTCCGAAGACAGCTCCTTAAAATCCACACCTGCGTAGATCGCCGCACACCACCATGTATCTCCTGCTGACGCTATCGCTGCAAGCCGACCTTTGTAACGTTCGTCCCACAGCATGCCCCAAGACTCTGGTTGACCCTCAAGGTCGAATAGATCAGGCCGATAGGTTATCGACGTCTGTCCCCAATCCATTGGCGCAAAGTATGGATTGCCGTCGACCACCGCGCCTTCAAGGTTCACGAGCTCGGGCACAAGATCGCCCCAATTCGAAAGCTTGCTGGTGTCGAGTGCTTGAAATAAACCGGTTGCCATCCAGCGAGGAATGGCCTGATTGCACGGATGCGCTACATCGACCAAGTAACCGCCCCGCATTTTCGTGAGTGCTTCTTCGGATCCGCCAAATGCTGCAAAGTTCGGCGCCTCACCGTGCTTGGAGATATACGGCGCGAACATCTCGGGAATGTCGTAACCGCCCCAGGTGAAATAAGTTGCCTGATCTTCCGGGGCAGCCAGTGCGTTACGAGACAACATCGGCGTCATCATCACACTGACACCCACTGCCCCCAGCGCTCTAGTGAACTGCCGTCTGGTCATTTTCCCTGAAAGCAGCTTATCGACTAATTCGCTTGCAGACATATCATGTTTAGCCATGGCGATACTCCTGTCGTGTTGACGTCAATGGGCACCACTGTACAGCTATTGTTAGCCACCAATCAAGACGGCACGGTGTTCAATCGTATCGACCTGTGCATCGTATAGATCCGATCTCCAAAGCGGCAATTTCAGTCTGTTGTAGCCACAATCACCAGACCGGTCTATCTTAGTTAGCTTCGGGCCTGGACCTGAAGTGCCGGCAAGTCCGGGCCGGAGATTAACATTTCCAATAGCCACTCAGACGATCTTTCTCACAAGAGAGCAGCAGGCGTGTTGGGCAGAAAGATGGGAAAAACGTCAAAATTTCAATAAGTTTAGGGACGAGCGGCAAACGCAGGGTGAACAAGGCAGAGGATCGAACACGGCCTATCTCCCAATCTGCGGAAATTAGGTAATATCAGCCTCGGACGGGAATTTCCCCGGAACCGGCGCTATTGGCGGGATCTACGACAATTTCTTATCGCTTTGATTGAAGAAGGACAGTATAGTGATATTGATATTAATGTGGCCGAAACTGGGGCTAAAGCGATGCTTTTTGGCCTATGTATTAATATCTCAATCCGGATGCAGACCGAGAGCCAGAAAGAAATGCATGCACTGCGCTTGTATTTGGCTAAGATGTTTCCCAAACATTATTAAGTCAGTGTCTCTCCATATGCGACCGTAATGAACGCGCGCCCGACCACGCAGCCAATCACAGCAGAGGTAGAAGGCCTACCCACACAGCGTCGCAGGACGCTAGGTGGTCGGCTGTATGCCTTATTTCTGCGAAGTGAAGCGCTCCGGGGATACGTCCTGTTGTCACCGACGCTTATCGTCATGCTCGCCGCGATGTGCTTACCGTTTGCCATCATGGTAGCAATGAGCTTCTGGACACAGCACGCCTTCGAGTTCGACACCGCATTTACCCTGGCCAATTACGCAAAGGCAGTAGAGCAACCTGTTTATAAAGCTCTACTATTGCGTTCGTTGGCCATCTCCGGTGCATGCACAGTCCTCACCATATTGCTTGCTTATCCAATGGCGTACTTTGTCGCTTTCCATGTCCATCGGCACAAGCTGGTGTGGATTATCCTGATGACGTTGCCGTTTTGGACGAGCTACCTGTTGAGGATTTTCGCGTGGAAGATCATTCTGGGCTTTAACGGTGTAATAAATTCAGGACTCATGGGAATAGGTCTTATTGATCAACCTCTAGAATTCCTGCTCTATAGTCCTACCGCCGTTGTGCTTACGCTTACCCACGCGTGGGCGGCGTTTGCCATCTTGCCCATTTATGTCTCATTAGAAAAGATCGATCGGTCACTGCTGGAGGCAGCCACCGATCTCGGAGATGGGCCGGTGAAACGCTTTCTGGGAGTCACATTGCCGCTGTCATTACCCGGCGTCATTGCGGGCACGTTGATGATCTTCATACCAACGGTTGGGGACTACGTCACGCCCGCGCTAGTCGGCGGGCCCGACGGATTGATGCTTGGCAACTTAATTCAGGCGCAGTTTGGGAAAGTAA
>JAOTYS010000735.1 GCA_029861795.1 Gammaproteobacteria bacterium
GTCCTTTGCTGCACCAGCCCGATGATGAGGTGGTGCCGCCGTCAGCACGTTGAAGTCGCGACGTGGTATCGACCTTGGAATCCTAAAACGATGAACTGCAGCCTTCTGCCACGCTATGCTCCACCCAATGTCACCAATCAGGGCGCCTGAACAGCGAAGCCAATGAACATTTTGATCACCGGGGGCACCGGCTTTATCGGCCGAGCTGTGTCTCGTGCATTGCTTGATCGCAAGCACCACGTCACCGTGTTGACTCGTGATGAGCAGCGCGCTGAAAAACTCACTCAAGATGTAGAGTTTATTGAATCACTGGATAAATTAACCGCCAGTGCCGATGTAGTCATCAACCTTGCCGGCGAGAGTCTGGGTAGTGCTCGCTGGACACGGCAAACAAAGGCGGCTTTCATTGCATCCAGGGTAGACACCACCGCATCTCTTATAAACTACATCGAGCGCGCTCAACCTAAGCCGAAGGTATTGCTGAGTGGATCGGCGGTGGGATTTTACGGCGCCTGTGGAGACGTAGTGCTGGACGAGAACGCACCAGCAGGTGACGAGTACCAGTCGGAACTATGTCGCGCCTGGGAGTTAGAGGCTCTTAAAGCGTACACACATGGTGTGCGCGTTTGCCTGCTACGTATGGGTCTGGTGCTGGCTCGGCACGGAGGGACGTTGCCCGGGATGCTGCCTGCGTTCAAACTGGGACTCGGTGGTCACCTCGGTAACGGAAAACAATGGATCTCTTGGGTACACATTGATGACTTGGTGCAAAGTATCGGTTACCTGATAGGTCATCCGACACTGTTTGGGCCGTTCAATATTACGGCACCTTATCCTCAGACCAACAAGGCCTTTGCAAATGAACTAAGCAACGCCCTGGGCAAAACTGCACCGTTTAGAATTCCCGCATGGGCCGTGCGTATACGTTACGGAGAAATGGCTCGTTTGTTCCTCACTGGCCAAAGAGTAATCCCGAAAAATCTGCTTAACGCCGATTTTCAATTCAGCCATCCGACGCTGAAAGATGCCCTACGCGAGATACTGAAATACTAGCGGGAGACCGCCTTGAGCCCTGTTCTGTAACGTCGCGCGTTTTCAATGTAATGATCCGCCGGTTCGCGTAACCCCCTGATCTCTTCTTGTGTTAACTTTCTTACTATCTTGCCGGGCGAACCAAGTACTAAAGACCTGTCGGGGATTTCCTTACCCTCCGTGATCAATGTATTGGCGCCAATTAGACAATTTTTGCCGATAACCGCGTGGTTTAGGATCACACTTTTGATACCAATGAGGCTGTTATCTCCGATGGTACAACCGTGCAACATCACCATATGTCCAACGGTGACGTATTTTCCAATGGTAAGTCTAACACCGTGATCTGTGTGCAGCACCGATCCGTCCTGAATGTTTGAACCTTCTCCTATCGTTATGTGATCGCAGTCCCCTCTTACTATGGCGTTGAACCAAATGCTGGCATTTCGCTCCAGCGTTACCGAGCCAATGACAATTGCGTTTTCGACTACAAAGCTGTCGCTGTGGGTCTTTACCTTGCGATCATCCAAATCGTAGAGCATGCATCATATTCCTGTGGTGATTACTCATCTATTAGATACTCGGATTAGGTCTCTGTCATGGCTTGCTTGGTAGCCCCTCAAGCTTCTACCAGCGAAACCGAGTCGCCCACATGAATATCACCCCCTAGCAGCACTATGGCCGTGATTCCGCCATGCCCGCGCATCGCATTGTATCCGCCCAGTCCCAAATTTTCCTCCATACGCGAACAGGGATGACAGTGGCCGGTACCACGAAGCAAAACATCCCCAATATGGAACTCTTTATCCCGCAGCGCGATGAGGTTGATGCCTGACACCAACAGGTTACGCCGCAACTGTTCCGGATTGACACTGTCTCTGCCACACAAAGAAGCCGCAACTGCTAGGTGCTCTAATTGCATCAACGTAATTTGGCGTTTGCCACTCCCACGTAGCGCGCGATGATCTCCAACAAGTCCTTTGTTTACAACAACCGGCACGTTGC
>JAOTYS010000225.1 GCA_029861795.1 Gammaproteobacteria bacterium
CGAGACGCTGCTCAGCCACAATCGGTACATATGCGACCGAATGCCCACAACGGAAAAACGCCATCGTGCTGGTTGTTGGATAGGAAAATCGATTGGGTAGTAGATATAAGAACTTGCGGAAATGAACGGCTCGTGCAGCACGGAAACCAGATGTTAAATCATCAATCCGGTATCCGGTCATCCATGAAGCTAGTCGATTGTACAATGTATTTCCGGTTAGCCGCGCTATTGAGGCATGAGTATCGGCTCTGCGCGCGCCCACGGCCATGTCATACCCTTCATCGATCTTTGCGAGAAGTCGTTCGATATCTGAGGGCTTATGCTGACCATCGGAGTCCATGAACACAAGAATTTGTCCGCCTGCATGTCGCGTCCCTGTCTTGATGGCTGCACCATTTCCAAGATTCGCAGGATGTTGTATTACGGTTACGCCGGGGGATTCGGCCACTGGAACATTCGAGCCATCATCGACTACGATTATCTCTGCTTTGGAATAGAGTCTCTTCAGCTCAGCGAGTAACACCGCCAACGAATCAGTTTCGTTATAGCAGGGAAGGATGATGCTGAGACTATTGCGGTTGCTTGGCATTGGTTGGCAATCGAGAGATATCGGCTTTTAACCGTTGCTCCAGATTTGCGATAGTCGCCTCGTAAATACTAATCTTGAACGAATTCTTGCGGTCAGCTGCCCTTGCCTTTGCTACCGCGTCAAGGGCTTCATGAAACAGTCCAGCAGATGCTAGCACATACGCTTCATCAAGCGCATAATTCACCTTTGGATTTATCTTGTACGCGTGCTGTAAGTCCTTAACACTATTATCCAAATCGCGCTGTATTACGTAGGCTCTTGCCTTCAAATAATAGAGGTCCGCGAGTATATGTCCGTGTCTTTTGAAGGACTTATTGTTGACCAGCGTTTCCAGCAGTTGGATTATGCGGCCGTAACCTAGACTCGGACAGCTGCCATTTGCCCGATGTTCCAGAAGTATTTGAAAACTTGGCACGGTGGCTGTGTCAAGGCGTCCATTCTGCAATCCGGCGATGATCGAATCGAAATCGAAGTCCTCGAATCCACGACCGTTTAGACAATTGAGCATGACCAATTGTGCCCACGCGCTAGAGTGTTGCGGTCGGACGCGGGTAAGGTGCCGTATCCTCTCTTCAGCTTTCTGATGCTGCCCTACCTGATACCATAGATCAGCGGAAAATTGTTGTGCCCGTGACGACCTAGGATGCTCGCCTGCCCAAACCTCGGCTAACAACAGCGGATTACCCCACTCTCGCGCCGACTGCCACGTCATCACTGCCATCAACCCCGCAAGAATGATTAAAGCGGGTATCGCGACACGCCGGACATGACTCCATGCGATCACCGCATAGTACGCGGCGGCCATAAGCGGACCGAGCATAGCAAGATAGTTTCGGTGCTCAAAGTAGATTTCCAACGATACAAAGGAGCTCTCCAGCAAGTGTCCGGCAAAGAACCACAATATGGCAAAGCTTAACATCGGCGCTTTACGCCTAACTCCTAGGGCGAGTAGCACCAGACCTGTAAGAACAAGAATGCAAAACGCGGTGGAGATCGGTTCAAACAGGCTGTACGAAACCTGATAATCATCGTGGAACAATCCTGCATCTCCCGGACGTGGGAACATGATCTTTGCTAAGTACTCCACGAGAACGCGAGATTGTGTCAGGAGGCGTTCAGCCATCGTAAAATCTCTGGTCACGTATCCTGATTCAAATCGAGAGAAATTGATTACTATCCAGCCGAATAGCGCTAGGATTGGTAGAAACAGAAATACGGATGACCATATATGCCACCCTCGTGGCTTGTTAGTCTCTTTAGACCGAAACACGGTGTACTCTACGACAAGTGCAAAAAATAGAATTAGAATGCCATTTTCTTTGCTTAGAATGGCTAATACTCCACCGATTCCAAGTCCCATCGTCATATAGATATATCCACGTGCCTGATTTTGACTAACCGTTTTCCGACCATAGGTGTAGGTAACGAGGCCCGCGACGGTAAACAACGCGGATAACTCCGTCATCCGCTGCACTACGTATAAGACCGTGGACACTTGCATGGGGTGTATCAGCCACAGTGCGGTTGTGAGGGTGGCGATCGTTGCAGCCTCACCGCGACTGCGTCCAAGCTGCCGTGTCAACAGTAGGGTCAACCAATAGATCAAGAGCCCTATCAGCATGTGAAGTAGGACATTGGTGTATTTAAAGGATCGGGGATGGCTGGGCCAGGTGATGTCGTTCAGCAAAAAACTGGCAAAAGATATCGGCCGGCCAAGGGGGCCAGAGGTCCCGGACAGGATGTAATAGAACAGTTGAGTGATGCTGCCGGGATCTTCGATCTTTTGAAGGTGTTGTAAATTGGGCAGATCATCGAGCATGAATATGCCGCTGAGCCCGGGCCAATACAGCCAAATCGCTAGTCCTAAAAGTGTGTAGAGCGCGATGCCGCTTATCAGTTCCTTGCCGGAGCCAAATTTGCGGATACTAAGGTTCATACGACCAGGGGAGCCATGTGCTGGAATAACAACAAAAACCCCGGCCGAAGCCGGGGTTTTGTATTCTACTAGCAATTAAGAAAGTCTGAGGATTAACCTCGACAAACGGCAGGACGGTATCTGTCAAGCACGTCGCCGCCCGTGCAACTCCACGTTACGGATCCCGCGCCAGTGGTCGGCACGAGTGTGACAGTGCTGTTCGCAACCTCGGGAGGAGTGGTATAAACAATGGTGATTACGCCGCCTGCGCCGATCGTTACGCTACTCACATAGTCGCCGCTAATGTCCGCCGCGGCCGCCACACCTGCTCGATTGTTTGAGGAAGGAACAGTTCCTGTCGATTGCCAGGTTTCAGCCACCCCAAGCTTGGCCGCGCCTGACAGGTTCAGACCCTCAGACACTTTAGTACGAATGGTGTAGTCCTGATACGCCGGAATTGCGATGGCGGCCAGGATGCCGATGATCGCCACTACGATCATCAATTCGATAAGTGTAAAACCACGTTGTTTCATCTGTCATACCTCTTGGTTAGTTTAGTCAATAACTTCCAGGGAGCTTCGGAAAAAACCGGCCCAGTCAGCCGATATTTATGCAAATCCCCGTTACGAAGGCGGCCTTCCGTGGCCGATGTTTTCCGCTGCTTCCCCAGACACCCCACCTATGTCTTGTGTACATCTGCGGTTCGGTGTCGGAATAGATACATGCAGAATACGTGCCAACTTTGCGGTGCTTCACCAAAAATCAAGTTTATCTTTATTATTCAATAAGTTAAACCAAACAACCTGGCAGACAAAAGCCCGTCAGTAACCCGCCGTCGCGTTTACCCTGACGTGCAGCGACAGAAAGTGACGATTTTTGTCAGTCAAAAACCTTGTTTCAGGTTAATCGATGCCCAATTTCTCCAGCTTATAGCGCAGCGATCTGAAGCTGATGCCCAATAGCTTGGCCGCTGCCGTCTTGTTCTGGTCGGTCTGCGCTAGTGCTTGCTGGATGGCGTCGCGCTCCACCGATTCCAGGTATTTATCCAAGGAGGACTGGCCCGGCGAAAAGCCTTCTACGTTGGCGGATTCCACTTGCGGTAGTAGCAATTCGTCACGGGTAATGGTGCCACCATCGCACAGGGTGAGCGCCCGCTCTAGGATGTTTTCAAGTTCGCGTACGTTGCCCGGGAAGGAATAGGTTTTAAGCGCCTGCATAGCCTCATCGCTTAGCACTGGTAAGGGTTGAGAGCCACCACTCAATCTAGCCAGGAAGTGCTCGCACAATATAGCGATGTCCGCCGATCTTTCGCGCAGGCTTGGCACCTTCACTTCGATGACATTGATGCGGTAGTACAAGTCTTTGCGGAACTTTTCCTGGTCCACCAACGCGCTCAGGTTGGTGTGCGTCGCGCTTAGTATCCTCACATCCACCGCGGTCTCTGTGCGCGCCCCGATTGCCCGTACTGCCTTCTCCTGAATCGCACGTAATAGCTTGACCTGCATGTGTATCGGTAGCTCTGCCACTTCGTCCAGAAACAGAGTGCCACCGCTCGCGGCCTGGAACAGTCCCTCCTTGTCGGCCACCGCACCGGTAAAGCTGCCCTTTGTGTGGCCGAAGAACTCACTTTCCATGAGCTCAGTCGGGATCGCGCCGCAGTTGACTGGGACAAAGGGTTCACTCGAGCGTGGGCTTTGGTCGTGAATCATGCGTGCCACAAGCTCCTTGCCGGTACCCGATTCCCCGCTGATGTACACGGGTGCTTGGCTACGCGACAGTTTGGTGATCATGGCGCGGATCTGCTCCATAGGGGCAGAGTTGCCGAGCAGCGAGCGTCGTGTGTGCTGGTCTCCGGCAGAGGATTCCTCAGACAGCTTGAGGGCTGAACTCACCAAGTTTCTCAGATCCTCGAGTTTGACCGGCTTGGACACGAAGTCGAAGGCCCCAGCCTTAAGCGCTTCTACCGCAGATTCCATACTCCCGTGAGCGGTGATAACCGCGACAGGCAACGAGGGTAAGCGTTCTTGGATGTGTCTGACGAGATCGATACCGCTGCCGTCCGGTAGGCGCATATCGGTTAGGCACAGGTCGAACTGGTCTGCACCCAGTAGTTCCTTAGCCTGGCCCACCGATTCGGCCTCGCGACTTTCCACTTCCATACGTCCCAGGGTCATGGACACTAGCTCACGGATATCGGGCTCGTCGTCGATGACCAGTACTTTATGGGGTCTTGTCATGCACTATTCTCACAGAGACTGTCTGGTCCAAACGTGATGCGAAAATGGGCGCCTTGTTCGCTTGGTAGATAGTCTAGTCGTCCCTGATTGGCTTCGCACAGGTCGCGTGCGACATATAGTCCCAGCCCGGTGCCCTTGGCATCAATGGTGAAAAACGGCTCGAAAATCTCTTCCACCAGCTCTGCCGGAATGCCGCTGCCGTAGTCAATGACATCGAGCACAGCGTTGCGCTCGCCAGTGGCCGCTCGGGTAGCGAGGGTGATCAGTGGCTTTGCATCATACGGTGGGCTATGCCGAATTGCGTTCTCGCATAGGTTGGTTACTATCTGATTCAAGTGGCCAGGATCCATACAAACCATGATCGCCGGGCCGGTAATTTCGATCGCCTCAGGATCAATGTGCCGGGTCTCCACCAATGACTTTATGAAGTCGAACAGCCAGGCCAAAAGTTCGATCTGCTCAGGGTTGCTACCACGGCGGCGGCCGAGTTGAAGTACGGTTTCAATGACTTCGTTGATACGGGTACTCTGATCCTGCACAATTTTGACCAGGCGCTTACTTTGTGGGTCGGGTAGTGGGCTTTCCGCGAGCAGTTGACCGGCGTGGCTCACCGCCCCGAGTGGATTGCGGATCTCGTGGGCAATGGCGGCGCTCAGTCGACCCAATGCGGCGAGTTTGAGTTGCTGCGCCTGTCTCTCGGTAGCAGTGGAGTCTTCCAGGAAAATCAATGCGCTTTTACCGGTTTCATCGGCCAAACGCAGTATTCTAAGCATCACCTTGGGCCCATCCGGGCTGAGCTGAACTGGCGAAATCCTATCACCTGAGCTCTCATTCCACGACTCGACGGCGCTGGCAAGACCGGGAGCGATGTCCGAAAGAGGCGTTTGTCTTGCCTTGCGAAAGGTGTGTAGCAGCTTGCGTGCAGTTCGATTGATATGACGGACCCGGCCTTCCTGATCTGTTACCACGACGCCGGTATCAAGACGCTCAACGATGAGTTCGTTCACCTGAGCAAGGTTTGCTATGTCAATGGCCTGTGACTGGGCCAAGTCTTCTGTGCGGCGAATACGATAGGCCAGCACATACACCGCAAGACCTGTGGTGAATAGCCCTACCCCAAGGAGGCCAGCCTGAGTGTAACCCCCAACCGAATAGCCCAAGAACAGATTAAGGGTGTGCTCAACCAGTACTAGACTCGTGGCAATCGCGGCATTAAGCAAGGTGCCACGACCCGAAAGTACAACCCCGCCGGCGGCCACCGAGACAATCAATAGTAAGCCGAGTCCACTAGATACCCCGCCGCTTGCATGCATCAACAATGTTATCAGCACCAAGTCGGCACTGATTTGGATCTGGGCTTGTGTACGAACCCCAGGCTTGCCACGGTTGATGGTGATGATATTGAGCACCCCCATCACACCAAGGGCAAGGCTTGCAAGTGTGAACAAGGTCGGCCAGCGGTCGCCAAAGGAGGCGATCGGCGTCTCGGTCAAAGCAAGCGTGAGCAGACAGCCGGCCAATACCAGGCGGTACAGGTTAAAATAATAAAGTGCCCGCCAGACCTCGGGATTGCCCCGATCGTAATCGAGCGCGGCCTCAGGTGTGATTGCTTCGCTTGAAGGGATAGTGGTTACCGTCAATTGTGACTATCCTGGTATAAGCTGTTGTTGCCTGCGCGTGGCCCAAGCCTGCCCCGTCAACGTCACGAGCGCGGCTCAGGATTCAGAAGTCCGTTCGATACCTCATCTCCTTAAGTGTACTTCAAAGATGAGGCGTCCGTTTTCTGAAGCCGCATGTCTACCGGACCATGTCGCTGCCCTCCGGCGCTGGCAGGTTACGTCCGGGCCAGCACCCAAACTTCGATCTGTTGGATTCCCTGGCGTCGCAGCACGCGGGCAAGTTCGTGGGCGGTATGTCCAGTGGTCATAACATCGTCGATGATTGCTACCTTGTCACATGAGATTTTGCGCCGCACCGTGAATGTGCCGTGCACATTCCGGCGTCGCTTGTCATGGGGTAACGTCGCCTGGGGTACCGTCTCAAGGCTGCGCGCGATGGACTGGTAGTCCAACGGTATCTGAAGCGCCCGCGATAGGTGTCGAGCTATTTCTAGCGCCTGATTGAACCCTCGTTGGCGCATTCTCTTGGGATGCATGGGCACGGGAATTAGCCTTTGGGGGAGATCTCCAGCCGGTGTTTCGCGCAGGTGATCCAGCATTAACTCGCTCAAGCTCCGCGCCAGCGACAAGCGTTTACCATATTTCAAATTTCGAATCAGGTGGTCCAGCGGTGATTGATAGCGAAACGGCGCACGGGTTGCGCAAAATATAGGGGGGTGTGTCTGGCAGGCACCGCAAACGCCTTGCGTACTTAAAGGTGTGCCACACCGAATACAACTCGCAAAGTTCCGAGGCAGGGCACGCAGACAACCTATGCATAAACCGCCTTGGGGCTCGGCTGCAGATTCGCACAACAGGCAGCGCGGTGGATATATCCAGTTGAGTACATTCCGTGTATGGTTATCGATCCAGTGCATCCTTGCATCCAGGTAATGGTTATAGTCAAGGATAACTCTACACTAATTGCGTGTTAGCACCCCACAAAAAACTTCGTTATCTGTTTAAGGCACTGCAAAATTAGGGTTATGCACGCAGAGCGATAGTCTCATAGGTGCTTACACCGGGTTGTGTATAGGTGTTGGACCACCAAGATAAAAGATTAGACAAGGCGGCAATACGTGCGGGGTTCGCCCGTGCGGCAGCACGCTATGATGAAATCGGCGTGCTGCATCACACAGTGGCCGACGAGTTGATCG
>JAOTYS010000226.1 GCA_029861795.1 Gammaproteobacteria bacterium
GCACCATCGTTCCCGTCAGCTCATCTTCCGTGCCAGGAACCCGGCCCCAAGCCGCCAGGGTTGCGGCCTGTCCCTCGTCAGGTAAGGAGCCGGCGAGCAATATTTTAACCTGTCTAAAGCCCGATACTGAAGTGCTGGAGCTAATACATGACTACAGCGATAGGTTATTTGCAGTGCTGTGTTTGCCTTCGTGTGATGTGGGGCGTAGCGTAGATTGCGAAGATTTGAAAGAGGTGCAGTTCGTGTCCAATGACAACGAGAAAGATGATGCCCTTCACGTAGACGTACCCACCAGTCTCTTCGTACTCAGCGCTAAAGTAACCTACTTGACCGTGGTCAAGGAGGCTTGGTTGAAATGGACGTTGTTAGTTACATGCACTTTTGTTCTGTTCGGCCTCGTGTCAGCCCTGTTATTGGGTCGACCATTAATGTCACCGGTTGGTGTCAGTGGTCTCGATGTGTTGTTCTATGTAGCGGTACTATTGTTAATGGTCGGCCTCATGGTCGTGATGTTCGGTTTGCTTTGGTTTCCGGTTCTCCTTATTGGAGGCATCCTTCTGGCACTCACAGGAGTCGGTTTATTTGTGTTCCAGGTGTATGTGTTCTTGAGACACGGTGAGTGGCAGTCTTTTTCGCTTAGGACGCTCCTTGAAATAATAGGGTTCGATATGACGGAACTCGATCACCCAAGAGATTGGGTGGGCCTAAAACGGATCGTAAAGTTTGCTCTTGAATGGATACCCTCCGCGTTGTTCTTAGTCATCGGGGGCGGATGGTTCACGGGCCAGATGATGGACGCCTACGATGAATCAATAGCAAAACTTCAAAAAGACTACAGAAAGTTGTCACAGCGATCTCCTGCTGTCGAGTAAGGGGCCGGTTCAATGCCATTATATCCCTAGACAAAAAAATCCCCGCACAAAGGCGGGGGGTGGATGCCAGAGCAGCAGCAGGCATCCCCTTCATCGTCATGGGTGACTTCAATCGCCGCTTCGATGTCCCAGGCGATGAGTTCTGGCCGGAGATTGATGACGGCAAGCCAGCCAATGGATAAGGGGGTAATGCCTCAGTTTGAATCTCGCGTTCGTCGAGGGCGCGATCTGACGAAGCAAACGACTCTATAGACCGCCATTCCACCTATGGCACCAACGGTCCACCAGAAGGCAGCGATTATCCCAGTGATCCAATCTGGACCGTCGGGACCGAGGGGAGCAACGCTCAGAGGCGTCAAGAAGTGAACGACGAGGATCACTGTGACCCCACCCGCAATCATAAAACCTAGCCAGGGCGTCGTACTAAACAATTTCATGTTGCAGCCTAGTAGCACGTGATTACAGTATCCCGACAAAAAAATGTCAAGAATGGAAGGATATTAGTGAGCTTTTTGATGAATTAGATCCTGTCCCGTTCTCAGAATAACAAAACCTTTTCCATCCAAGCAAACAGTATGTTTGTTGGGCTTGTCGGGGAGCTTTTTGTATAGCCACGCCACTAGCTGCAAAATTGCAGCATCCACAAGTAGAAAAAGCACCAATTTGTAGTCAAGCTCCCAAGACAGGAAATGCGGCAAGAAATGGACAGTGAGTGCTACAAAAGCAACATGATGCAGATAGGCCAGGTGATGCAGCGGGAGTTTAAAGGGAGTGATGGGTAGATACGGGAGTATACTGCAATTTAGACGTTCAATTATGTTTGAAAACTCATGACCAAAGATCAACGCATTAGGCGAGTTGCCCTATTGTGCTGCCATTTCACCAGGAACTTGGCTTACTTCCGTGCAGGCCGGAAGGAACTCCTCTTGAAAAAGGAGGGAGATTTTTGGATCACCGTCGTTGGGAATTTTATCGATGTAAGTGTCCTAGAATGGAGCAAACTGTTCGTTTATCACTCAGATAAGCATCATTGGAAGCAGATAGTCTCGGACAAGAAAGAGTTCAGGTCACGATTAGTCAAAACGCTAGGTATCACGAATGCGGACTGGAGTAAGTCATGGCACGAAATAAAGGACTACAGAGACAAATTCCTTGCGCACCTTGATTCAGAATTCACGATGGATATTCCCGATATGACGTTGCCGCAGCGAATGGTTGAATTTTACTTCGATGACCTCAGGACATACTGCTCTTCCAATAGTGTCCTAGATGGTATGCCTCGCGACATGAGCCAGTACTACACAGACTGCCACAACGAAGCCCTGGTCGTGTACAAACATAACAAAGCGCTTCAACCGACCACCTAGGGCGGCGGCTGAGCTATTCGTTAGAAAGCATCACTCTGGTCTCCCATTCAACACACAATCATCTTGATTGTTCGCACGTCTTAAGTGCGTTTGTGACGTTTCAATGGGAGAAAGTCACAGGCAATTGTTATGTGTAGACAGACGCTTACGTTGATTCGACGTACTGGCTACGAACCAGGTACTCGATTAGAACCGGCCCTCCGCCAACCTTTCCCTGCACTGCTATATCTCCAGCAACCAAGTGCCGCGTCGTAAGTCAGCTCCTAGGCGAAAGCAGCCGTTTCATTCGGAAATAGTTAGTCTAGATTTGGGTCCGGAGGAGGGTAGCAGTCTATTCCCAAGAATTCATCAAAAGTTAAGGAAGGGGGAAACGAAACGAGGTCAGCGTCATCGCGTGATGGCTTCCCTCAATTTCTTATCGACATTTTGCCATTCTACGGTTTGCTGATCCCGCAACCGTCTCACTATGTCTTTTTTTATTTCCGTCCGGTCTCGGTTGACACTGTATTCACGGCAAACGACCTCCAGCAGTTTCTTTCCATCACATAGTTCAGCCCAGCCCGTATCCCACTGCTCGTCCACTTCAGTGTGTTTATTATCTACAGCTTTAAGAAAATTCACCTTCCATGCGTCGATGTCGAGTTTAGATACAGAGCTGCGCAACGAAGTCAGTTTCTTGGCCAGGATTTCGGCCATATCCGCGTAGTCATCACTCAAATCCTCATTGGCAAGTCCCGGACTTCGAGGTCTATCTGGTTCATAAATTTGCCTCGCAACGATGGGTCTAATTTGCCGCTTCGCCAGTTCCTTCACCTTGTTGGCGAAAATACCGCGATCCGGTAGATCCACGTTGGGAGTTCCGTTGAATACGTCGTAGAGTATTTGGAGATTCAGCAGATAGTTCTCAAGACAATATCTATCCCATTGCACGACTTTAACGAGGGGCGTGCTACAAAGTGCGGTCGTATCGCGATCCTGATCAAATAGGAAGCAATGCATCTTGTCCAATTTTCTTGTTTTTTCCGACGCTTGCAGATTTCGTATCTCTGCCTCGACGGCTTTTCTGCCGCCCAATGACGTAACCTTTATCCTGTCGCCCAATGTTGATCGGAATCCTTCTACTAGTATTTCCTCGTCTACGGGGCCCTCAACAAAGACATTACCCTCGTAGAAAAAGGACTCCGCCGGAGAAACACCCAATCTTCCAAGCGCCTGAAACATTTCATCGAAGTCGCCTCTAAATATCGGTGTTGCATTGTCGTGCGCCTTAAGGTGGTGAATATCGCAATCGGACCTTTCGTACGCGGTGTTGAGAATCTCAGCGGAATGAGTGCAAATCACCGCTTGTACATCGTTCGTCTTAATGCAGTGGTCAATCAGGAAATTTAGGAGCTTGCGACAAACACCCGGATTGAGATGTAACTCCGGTTCATCGATCAATACAATGCCACCCTTAGCGATTGTTCGCCGAATAATAAGAAAAGTGAGAATAAGGCCCTTTTCACCGCTACTTAGGCTGTCGATATCGAATGGCCGGGCAAGACCTTCCTCCTGTATCGCAACGCGAAAGTTGCCGATCGGGCTAATACTTAACCCCGCCAACTTTTTGCCTGGCAGAATTTCATCAAATATTATCTGAAAGTCTTTCTCTACCTCTTGCTTCAAGAGAGTTGCGTTTGCGATTCCATGTTTGAGGCGTTGATACTTTAGGTTGGGCTCGGCTATGTGCGACTTAATTTGGTTGTCCGCGTCGCCTGCGCCTAATTGAATTGCCGCTTCTCCTGTTGGAAGTGCGCGATCAGCCGTGAAAATGCTAAATAGCGCCTCGGACGGACTCAACGATCGTTCGAGAAAGCCAGCTACTAATTGCGCTTTTGCATCGTCACCTCTGGCCTGGCCATTAGGGAAAATTATCATTTTTAAGGATAGGGGGTCTGTTGTATTAAGAGTTCCAGCATAGTCCTGCATTTCTCGCTGGCCTTCTTTATATCTCGCTCTCCCCTCTGGGGAAGAAAGATACTGCGTCAATGCAAGTTGGTCCTGTTGCCCTTGATTGCCCAGACTACCGCGGAGATGATCGTATGCGAGTTGATCAAGTGAGGCATTGATTTTGCGTAGCTCGTCGTCGTTCAAAATCACGTCAAGGTTGATATTGAGGGGGGTATTTGCATCGCGCGCGATTGCAGAAAAATCAAAATAGCCGCCGCGCAGCATAATTTGGTTGGGATTCTGGACGGCACCCAGTGCATGAAGAACCGATTGACCTTCCGTAGGATAACGAGGTAACAAGACGGCCCTATTTAGACGGATCGCTTCCAGAACAGTGGACTTGCCAATTGCATTCGGCCCAGCGACGAGACATGTTTTGTTTTCGAAAACGAGATCTATATCACTAAGCCCCCGAAAGTTCTTTATTTGGCATCGTTGTATTTTCATGGATCGAACCAGCGACCCCTTGATTAAAAGTCAGATGCGCGCGTTGAGAATGAATTCCGTCCACACGTGTGGACGAGACAGCATATCAACTCTCAGTCGTCCCACAGCCCATTGAATCTGTTGGAGTCCAGCGCCGAATACCTCACCGTGTGTTCGATCTTCTTGTGTCCCATGTAGTGCTGCAAGGTGCGGGTGTCGACCCCCTTATTAGCGAGTGCGTATCCAGTGGCATGCCTGAGTTGGTGCGGGTGCACTGGAAAGCCAATCTGCGCCACCTCCCCCGCCCTGGCAAGCACTTTCCGGACCCCCGCGGTGGATAGCGGGGCCTTGCGTTCACTCACGAACACGTACTGCGTATCGGGGTAGTCCCGCCTAAGCTTGCGCAGCGCCCGCAACTCCGCACCCGAAAGTGGGTGGGTGCTCGCAACACCGCCCTTAAGTCGGTTCACGTGTAGAAGCCCGTTCTTGAAATCGACCTGGGCCCATTGGAGGGCCACCGTCTCGGACACCCTCAGCCCATGCCGGAAACCTAGGAGGATAAGCGTCGCGTCCCGGTGGCCGTGGCGCCCTACCCGCTTGGCAGCTTCGATGAGGCGCTCAACCTCGTCGCGAGTCAGGTGTTCCCGTGGACGCCGCTCAATATTCGAGACGCGACGCGGTGGAACCTTCCCATTTACGGGAGTTGGGCCCGACTTCCGAGAGGGCTTAATTTGCAGCAGTTTTGTCATTCATTGATGTCTACTTTACCATAAACAGCTATTAATGGGAAAGTAGTCAAGGGGGTGTGACTGCCTGTCAACCTAAGGTGGCCCTGCAAGCCGAGCGTAGACCGACTGGAGCAGGAGACCGGTGAGCGAACGACGCTTATTCGGACCTCGGCGAGACACTAGAGTAGAATGTATCTTGTCTACTGTGTTCTGTATACGATATGAACGACGCCATATCGGACCTCCCTGCAATCGTCGGGCTAGGACAACCTGTCTCTGACAGAATAGCTGCCCTCTTGCAGACAGCGATCCTCGACGGCCGTTACCGTCCGGGTCATTGGTTGCGCGAAGTGGACCTCGCCACGCAGCTCGGAGTGAGCCGCACCCCGCTGAGGGAAGCGTTCTATATTCTAGAAAGGAAGGGTCTACTGCAGATCTTCCCCCGTCGCGGCGCTCGCGTTAAAACAATTACGCCCACCGAAATGGAGTGGCTCCTTACCATACGTGCCTGTCTCGATGGGCTCGCCACGAGCCTGGCCGCCAGGAATACATCCCCCGAACACCTGAAGCGTCTCAAAGAGATCCTGTCAGCACAACAACGGGCATCCAAGGCAAAAGATTCCCAGGCGTTCCACCGCCTGGGGCAGCAGTTTCACGCCTTGATCTATGAGGCCTGCGGCAACCGAAAGCTGATCTCGATCTACCAGTCCCTCAGTATAGAAGGCGCTCTCTATCCGATCTCGGATAATCTCATCCCCGGCGAAAAGGAACTGTCCCTGCGCGACCATGGTCAGCTCCTCAAGGCCATCGCCGCAGCCGATGAGAAGCACGCGAGACGGTATGCCGAAACACACATCGAGCGCGTAAAGACCCGCTTACAAAAAAGCCTCGCTTCCCAGAGGCGTAATACGCCGCAAAAGTAGCCGTCGTATTGCGCCGCCTGTCGTCGAGATTCGCTTTGCCCCCGAAGTGCATGATGCATACCTAAATACTGGGGTCCGCTGTGACATATCCTTCCAGATAATCTCTTTGCCATGCTCAGGGTTACGGTGGGCCGGCGAACCGTATCCGCCACCACCAGCAGCCACAACAGTCAGGGTCGAACCGCTCGGAAAGTCAACCACAGCCTTGTCCGGAATCGTCCTCAGAGGACAAAACGATCTCGCCGGCAAACCCTGCCTCCTCTCAAGGCATCGCGTGCCCGCCGCTCGTGGGTGCGATTGAGATAATTGTGAAGAAAGCAAATCGCGACCGCTTCAACCCCGAGCTCGATCAGCGTCTCCGTCACTCGACCAACCTCGTAGGGCCCGCCAGGTCTTTCGCTGTTGTGAGCACCTTTACCGAGGTCACGAGTTCACCTGCAGGTAACATAAGCACGAGGTCCGTAAATGTCCCACCTATATCGAAACCAAGCCGGTAACCCGACCCCCCCCTCCCGAGAGCGCGCAACCGTTACGATCCATCGTTAGCCAGTCTCCTTCAGGGCTGCTTCAGCCGCTCGCACTGTGGTCTCGATCTCCTCTTCTTCATGACTTGTTGAGAAATAACTGCGTCCGCCGACACGCACCATGATACCGTTCTTTATGAGCCCCATATGGAACCTGATATGACGTTGCACATCGGCCGCCGCCGCGGTGCGATGGTCTCTGATCGCGGCCGTACTGAAAACGATGTCCCAAAGCGGCCCAACGCCGACGACTTGCGCTTCGACACGCGCGTACCTGACGAGTGCGCGCAACTCTGTCTTCAGCGCTTCTGCGCACTCATGGAATCGAGACATGACCCCTGGGCGGGAAAGTTCTGTGAGCGTCGCCAGGCCGGCTGCGCACCCTAGCGGATTGCCTGCTTGAGAAGACGTGACATAGCAGTAACCAGCCCTTGCGTCGCCGCGCTGAGGATTACAATGTTCCATAATGGCACGCTTACCAGCTACGGCGCTGACTGGGAGTCCGCCACCCAATGCTTTGCCAAACACGGAGAGGTCGGGGATTACGCCTGTTAACTGAGCAGCACCGCCGAGGGCATGCCGGAAGCCCGTCACGATTTCATCGAATATGAGTACGATACCGTGACGATCACACAGGTTACGTAGGCCACCCAGAAACCCTGGTTCGGCGGCATAGTAGCGTTGTACGGGCTCCATAATGATCGCCGC
>JAOTYS010000736.1 GCA_029861795.1 Gammaproteobacteria bacterium
GACGGCCCGGTATCGTGCCCCTTCGATGTCTGGATGCATGAGAACCCGAAGTGCAATATTGAAATCAACGATCAACCCCTGAGTATCTATCATCAAAGTGGGTACCGGAGCGTAGTAACTGCTCGGAGCGAGTAGCAAAGCTTCGTGACTGGTCATCCCAGAGCTAACGAATAAAGTGCTCTCGTGGCCGAGCAGATCGTTTCTTACATACCCGATCTTGACACACCGATCTGGGAGTCAGAGCTTCCAGGCTAGTCAATGCGTGCTTGGCCCCATGCGTTCAAACTGCTCAACGAAGGCAACCGCAAGAAAAACAATATGCGGACTTTGATCGTCCCCAACGATTCGTTTACCCAGCAGATCGGGCAAATACGCCCTATTGCGATGAACCCTCGCAGGGTGGCGATCATTGAACTGGATGGGTACTTGTGCCTGTCCGACGCCGTCGTTGAAAATTATTTCCTTTATGAGGCGGGTCTGATCGTTCGCAAACTTGTCGTAGTGCGCTGGTTCAATGTATGGTTTTAATCTGTCTAGTAAAGCTGCCACAGTGAGCGCCCTGGGCCCATCCGGATCCGGCACATCCCGAAGTTTGAGACCGAATAACTTTATATAATCATCATTGGCGGCATAAATTACGGGTTCGCCAATCATATCAGCCGGATCATACTGAGTAGGAGTTCGCTTTCGCTGCCATTTTATTCGCACCACGCTGAACGGAGTATAGGTTACCCACGTCTTTAAAACATTTCCTGGGTCAAGATCAATTACGTGCTTTCTGAGGAAGTGTGGCGGCTGGCGCGGTTGTTCTGTTTTCTGAAGCGCATCTTGAATCTCGGATTTAAAATACTGATTGTCAGGATCATCGATTGTTTCTCTCAACTGGTCCGGTATGGCATCGAGCTTCTTCCAGTTTAGACTGGGAGCGGCTTTTATACTGGCAGACAGCCACTCAATCTGTTTAGTTATTGCTTGGGTGGTAGGGTGGTCATAGTCTATAAAGGCCACGTCTTTTAGGTAGACGGGAATACGTTCTTTCGATTTGTCGGTGACTATCAGAATAGGTTCGTCCTTGAGAAGATTGCGAACCGCCAATTCATAAATTACATTGACGTTCATTTCCGTCAGCAATGCGATTACCACATCTGCATCTGCGACTGTATCAATGGCATCTTCCGGAATACTACCCACGGGCTCCCTGAACACCTCAACGTTATATTCTATTCTAGGCCCATCCTCCAAACTCCCTTCGGGAACCACGTGCACATGGTTCTCAACAATGTACTTGATTCGCATTACATCCAAAATGGATTGCCGCTCTGTTTTCGAATCTCCCGATCCGAAAGGCATAATCACAACCACATTTCTTTTGACTATGTGCTCTCTTGGAGTGGGAGGCTTAGCTTCCTGTTTGGTTGGGCGTGCGTTCGCATCTGGAAGTGGGCTTACATTCGTGATTTGTCCCTTGTTATCGCTCATGATGGTTCTCCATTGTTCTGGTGCAGAAAAGAGTAAGGAAAACGCTTGGTGTCGCGCGGCGATAAAAATGTCCACTTCGTGCTTAAAGCGCTGACGGTCCGCCTCCCCAGGGCTTGTGCCAAACCCGTTCGAGACCCGCGGCCTGGTAAAGATGGATTGGTTCGACAGGCGATAGAGGCGAAAACCAGTGGCAGCGACCGGAGGAAGCGGTAAGGCAGATAGCAATACCAAGAGTTAGTTTTCCGCATAACAAACACCCTTTTCGTCCCTACGGGACCTTACAACCCTCGAGGTACCGCTTTCCAAGGTAAGTTTGCGCCTTCCCTAACAACGCTGTCAAACGCGATTCGCCGCGCGCGTGCTTCCAGATGATGATCGCTTCGAACTCCAAGCAGAGTCTGAACTTGCTTAGCAAAAATCGGGCTGAGCGTGGCAATTGCGGACGGCCTCTAACATGGCGAGCACCTGCTTCGACACGTCCGCTTTGTCTCCAGCAGTTACCGCAATTTAAAAAGCAGCAATATTTCCTTGAAATGAATCCGGCG
>JAOTYS010000227.1 GCA_029861795.1 Gammaproteobacteria bacterium
GGCGCAAAACCGGCTCAATCAGCTGCGTGATCGGATACAAAACGGAGAAGATTTCGCTGTTCTCGCCCAGGCGCACTCTGACGATGCGATGACAAGCAGTAATGGTGGTGATCTCGGTTGGATTGCGTCTGGCCAGACAGCGCCTCAGATCGAGCGGGCAATGAAGAGGTTAGAGCTGGACGAAGTTAGCGCACCGATTCTCACCAGTGCTGGTTACCACATAATTCAAGTGCTGCAACGGCGTGAGCAGGACATGGGCGATCAATTGGATATTGCCAAAGCACGTCAGCAGATTCACGCGCGCAAGGCCGACGAACGTTATGAAGAGTGGATTCGCCGATTGCGGGAGGAATCTTATGTGGAATATCACGAAGAGAGTTTTTAGTCTGAACGACCTTTCCTCACAAGTCTACGCGTTAAACTTCGGCGTTGTGACTAGATCAAGTGATTGAGCAACTGACCAAGGCAGTTACTGCTGCCATCCCGGGCGGGCTTACTGAAGAGGTTCGTCAGAATGTACGTGCAGTGATAAGATCTATGTTCGATGAGATGGATCTTGTGACCCGCGAAGAGCTCGAAGTCCAAGAGGGAGTATTGCAACGCACCCGTCAAAAGATAGAATCCTTGGAACGCCAGGTGCACGAGTTGGAGCAGAAATTGTTAAAGAAGTAACACTCAGGGAATATTCATGACAAGGAGAAGTCATCATGTCACTCGCCGTAGTATTCAGCCGCGCTGAAATAGGTGTCCACGCACCGCAAGTTGCCGTTGAGGTGCATCTCGCCAACGGCTTGCCAAATTTTTCTATTGTGGGATTGCCGGAAGCCGCGGTACGTGAAAGCAGAGATCGGGTCCGGGCTGCGCTGATTAACTCCAAGTTTGACTTCCCATCCCGGCGTATCACAGTCAATCTCGCCCCGGCAGATCTGCCGAAAGAGGGCGGCCGGTTTGATCTGCCAATCGCCATTGGAATACTGGGGGCATCTGGCCAGATTCCGTTAACGCATCTTCATGAGTATGAATTTGCCAGCGAGTTGGCGCTGGGAGGTGGGTTGCGACCCATCCGTGGTGTGCTCACTGTGGCCGTAGCAGCCAGCGAGGCGCGCAGGGCGTTGATAGTGTCATCCGAGAATGCCGGTGAAGCCACCCTTGCCAATAACGCTATTGTGTTGCCCGCATCCCATCTTCTGGATGTCACAGCTCATCTCAACAGTACCACGGCACTGGCAACCGCTTTGCCGATAGTGGAATCACCTAGCTGCGATCAACATTTAGATCTGTTTGAGGTGAAGGGTCAGTACCATGCCAAGCGAGCATTAGAGATTGCTGCCTGCGGAGGGCATAGTCTATTGATGATCGGACCACCGGGCACTGGCAAGACCATGCTTGCGACTCGGTTGCCGGGGATATTACCAAGGATGACCAAGGCCCACGCGCTAGAGACGGCGTCGATACAGTCCTTGAGTAGCCACGGATTTCAGCTGGAACACTGGTGTGAAAGGCCGTTTCGCGCGCCGCATCACAGTGCTTCCAGCGTCGCATTGGTCGGAGGTGGAAGTCATCCTAGACCCGGTGAAATCTCCTTAGCACACAACGGGGTGCTATTTTTGGATGAACTGCCGGAATATGACCGACGAGTGTTGGAATCTCTGCGTGAGCCGCTGGAGTCGGGCAAGGTCACCATCTCTCGTGCTGCTCGCAGCGCAGAGTTCCCAGCTCGTTTTCACCTGATTGCTGCTATGAATCCGTGTCCATGCGGATACTTGGGGGACTCCGGCGGGCGTTGCCACTGCACAGCCGAGCAGGTACAACGCTATCGCTCGCGTATCTCCGGTCCGCTTTTGGACCGGATTGATTTGCATGTGAATGTGCCGCCAGTCCCACGCGAAGTATTGAGACGAAAGCAGGCTTGTTGTGATACCAGCCAGACGGTGAGAACGCGGGTGGAGAGGGTGCGCGAGCGGCAACTTCTACGACAGGGTATGCAGAACGTAGATCTCAGCAGTGGTGGTATCGAAATGCATTGTAGACTTGACGAGCCTAGCCAGGGCTTATTGGATCAGGCAATGGAGCGACTCGATCTGTCTGCACGCTCCTATCATCGGATCTTGCGGGTGGCGCGAACGATCGCAGATATGAGTGACGCAAACGACATCGAAGTCACACACGTGGGCGAAGCGATTCAATACCGATGTTTAGATAGAAAGACGAACTACTGGTGGTAACTGAATGAAAATAGGCCAATCCCTCAAAGCGGATTGGCCTATTGAGTGATAGCATCAAACCCTATTGAGACTCCTCCACCATATACTCCACCGCCGCCTTAACGTCGTCGTCACTGAGAGAAGTGTTGCCTCCCTTTGCTGGCATAAGACCAGTTTCGCCCTGAAAACCATTTATTGCGTTGTTCTGCAGTGTCTCCATGCCCTTCGCGATGCGGTCCGCCCACTGGGAGGCGTCGCCCAATATCGGCGCCCCGGCGACACCGGCAGCGTGACAGACGACACAAGCTGCCTCGTAAGTTGCTTTTCCCGATGACGCATCAGCATTCGCCGCTGGAATGATCGCCTCAACAATAGGCTCTGCGCTGGCGCTCAGGGCGGCCACCGGCTGGATTCGGGCTGCCACAATCTTGTCGGTGTCGGCTTGTCGCGCGGCATCCATTCTCTCGCGGACGTCACTGCTCATGAAATAAGCAATGATCATAAATACAAAGGCCAGTCCTATCATTCCAGCAATGATGCTGGAGAACAATTTTAAGAACTGTCGGTCATTCATATGTTCACTCATGGCGTCAAAACTCTCCTGATAAATAACTGTATTTAGCACCGATAGTGTTGAAGTTTTTCTCGGCGTCGTGGCAAAAGTTGGATAGCGCCGGGAGTATAACCTAAAATAATCTCCCCCAAGAAGTGTAGTCCATTTCTAGATTGTGGACCCTTCGCGCCCATAGCTCAGTTGGATAGAGCGTTGGCCTCCGAAGCCAAAGGTCAGAGGTTCGAATCCTCTTGGGCGCGCCAATTTTTCAATGGTCCGTACCGGAGACATGTTTTACACTTTGTACCGGAGACATAGTTTACAGTTTCGGTACAAAAGGATTGGAAGTGGGTTCCACACGACCGACTTCCTCGTCAAAGAAGCCTAAGTCATAGTTGATAAAGCTGACAAGCCAGATTTTGTCGGATACTTCCCGGATTCCGACGGTTTGACCAGCAAAAACAACACTCAAGTTAATTTTACGGCGGCCGATGCAAATTCGACCGCACTGAGTGATACGAACCGTACGATCATGAAACGGGTATTCAGGCTCATCGGGCAGACGATACACTCTGGCCGAGGGTGTATACACTTCGGCTGGATATTGTCCATTTAAGGCCTGGTGAGGACGTTCGTTGTTGTAAATCCGGATAAAGTCATCGAAACGCTCTTGTTGTTGCAAGAAATTGAATGAAGCGGGTTTGGTGGCTTGTTTTTTTAGAGTGAGGTGCATTCGTTCATGTCGACCGTTTTGCTGAGGATGACCCGGTTTAATGCGCTCGATCTGAATGCCCAATCGTAACCACCACACAGATAACCGGCTGAGTCCAAAAAACGCATGTGGAGAAGCAAAGGGGATACCATTATCAGTTCGGATGGCATCAGGTAAGCCGTATTCCTTAAAAACCCGCTCAAATACGTTGAAGGCAAAGTCAGATTTCGTGGAGCTCAAGCCTTCACAAGCGAGCAGATAGCGTGATCGATAATCTGTCATCGTCAACGGATAACAGTACTGCCGATTGCCCAGCATAAATTCGCCTTTGTAATCGGCACACCACAGCCCATTGGGATGATGGGCTTCCTTAAGAGGCGTGCCCTGGGCGCGATATCGGCGTCTTTTGCGTCGTTTGACCAGGCCGTGCCGATCCAGCACGGCGTGAATGGTGCTCTTGGCGGGAGGATTGATCATGGGATACCACTTGATCAGCTTCTCCCGGATTTTCAGCGCACCCCAATCGTCGTACTCCCGTTTGATTTGTAGTATCGCCCGTTCTACTTGAAAGGGTAATTGATTGGCGTGACTGTAAGGTCGTCGGCTACGATCCTCCAGGCCTTGAAGACCACAGTATCTATAGCGGTTAAGTATCTTATAGCCAGTCGGTCGGGAAATCCCAAACTCTCGACACAGCGCTGACATCTTTTCCCCTTCTAACAAACGGGCAACAAACTTCAATCTCTCGTCCATCGGTTTACACGTTCTCCACGGCATCTGGGACCCTCCCAAATGCTCAATTGTGTAAACCATGTCCCCGGTATTTCGTGTAACCTATGTCTCAGGAAGGACAAAATAATCACCGTGACCAAAACGTGACTTACCTGTCAGCACATCAACTGCTTATCTTACATGTTCGGGCGCCAAGTGGGCGTAGATCTCCGTTGTTGCAATCGAACTATGTCCTAAGAGATCGGGTACCCGGTCCAACGGCACACCTGCCTGAACAAGCCACGCCGCACATTAGGTGAAGTGCGCATGGTACTTGTCTCCTTATCTCAGACTTTCTCGAAAACAGCCATTCTTAGGAATGTTTGAAGTCATTGCCGATAAGACAATCTTGGCAATAACCAAGGAATAAAGTGACAGTGTAGAGCCCGTCCGTGTCGGCGGTTAAGATAGCGGTAGCCATGATTCAAACTCCTATAAAGTTTGATGATTGGTTAGAGGCTCGTTTCAGTTACCGCTGATTCGGGCCTCGCTTTACCTTACATAGTCATCACTCTCGCGTCAAAACTTTTTTCTTTCACTTACTACGCTAACTTGTGACGGCTAGAACGGGCTGATCGACGATCAATCGTAAGTAAAGGCGTTTGATTAAAGTTTTAGTCAGCTCTCAACTCACGCTTGTGAACAACTTCATTCGAGTTCAGTCAACGAAGCACCGCAAGCGTTGGATTAAAACGAGACGCTATGGGAAGCTGACACAATTTCATCCTCGATGAAAGACATTAACTCGACATAGATTACAGATGCCGCTGATGACAACTAAATTCTCACTTCGCCTATTTGTCAGGCGGACGGTTCCGGGGTTTTAAAGGTGTTCCCACTTGAAGAAGTATTTGATCTATCTTCCCGGTTTACTCCACCATATTCCCTTAAGCTAAGGTAGAGATTCGGCGCTAACTTCACCGCCCTACCACTCGAGCGACTAATCTTGCATCCGCTGCGTGGGTCGCAGGCGAATAACTCTAGGGGTCAATTACTTGAGGTTTGTCGTTTTGCTTCAGCAAGCCGCGATTGCTCACGCTCCCACTCGGGATCTTGTTGTTGGATAACCTTTAAAAGCTTTTGCTTTGCGCCGCTTTGCGAAACCAGGTAGCCGCTGCAGACTCATTCTTTTCCACACCAGTACCAAAGAAGAGCATCTGTCCTAGCCTGAATTGTGCTTCGCGGTGCCCTTGCTCAGCCGCTCGTTGAATCCACTTTGCCTCTTTGAGGTGGTCTGTTGGAAAGCAACGGCCTCGGTGATACCAGTCAGCTAGCTGGAACCGTGCGTCCGCATCACCGGCCTCAGCTTGACGCTGTACGTACGCCACTTCCTTCTTCGTGACCGGACATGATTTCTGCGAGGTAGGTGTGCTCGCACAGCCTGCGATAATCACCATGCCGAGCAGACTGATGCACCAAAGCCATTGGCGAAGAACTGAAGCATCCATGTTGAACCCCCACGCTCATAAGGCTGTGAATGTACACGTCAGATTACGGGGTGTTTTGAGATTCCGAGATCTCTGTTGTTTTATAATCAAGGGAATCAGCTTTGTTCTTGTCGTTAAATGTGTGGTTGGAGGTAGAGGTTTAGTCCTCTCCAATGCAAACGCTAACCATCCAGTGATTTGGTAGTTCTCTGCTTTGAGCGTGTTTTCCTTTCGTCTTCTAGCAATTTCCCCGTTGCGCTGGTCGCAGTCGGAACCGGAGAAAATCGATGTGAAGGAACTGGTTCAGGATTCAGGCGGAAATTGGATCGAGCGGCAAGCGAGTATCGCAGTTGTTGAATAAACAAGAACTGGGGCCGATAAACATGAGCAATAGAAACATCCCCTTCATCCGCTGGGCAGCCACACTCGTTGGGGCACTCGCAACCTTTACACTCCCATCGATTTCTAATGCGGCTAGCCTGCAATCGCTCAACTGGCAAGCCGGGACTAATGAAACAATCCTCGAGTTACACTTGGATGGGGAGACGGATTACAAGACAGGAGTCTTCGATGACGGCATGCGCATGCGCGTCAGCCTGATGGACACTACGCTGGGAGAAAACGTCTTCGATGTTTCCGGAAGGGGAATAATCAAAGGCGCTTTTCCATACATATCCGACGATGGAAATTACGTGCACATCGACATCCTCATGCACCAGCCCGGCGAGCTTGGAATCTCCGAGACCGACTATGGGTATCAAATTATCAGCCGGGAACCGTCGTCCCTGTTGATGAAGGCTTACAACATTTCCATCAACCTATACGAGCAAGGCCGCTACGCCGTGGCCGAACGCTATGCCAAGGTAGCCCTGAAACTGGGGACGGAGGAGTTTGGCCCGAATGATCCGTCCACTGCCGACTTTCTTGACAACCTGGCGGTGCTCTACCAAGCTCAGGGCCGCTACGCAGAGGCCGAGCCGCTCTACCAGCGCTCATTGGCGATCAGAGAAAAGGCCCTCGGACCGGAGCATCCACAGGTGGCCATAAATTTGGAAAACTATGGTGCACTGCTGCGACAGACAGGGCGCGCAGGTGAGGCAGACAGGATGGAGGCGCGCGCCAAAGCAATCCGTTCAAAGTCTGAGTGAGTGATTCCGTCTGGCAAATGGCCAAGAGGCCGCGGCTCATGGAAGTGGCTGAAGGGGCTGGTATAAAGGTCTGGTGCATAAGATGAGTCAGCGCATCGGACGGCACTGGGAGCGCCAAGAATCGCTTTGGACCAAAAACTTCCATGCCAGGACATCGCTGGGTAGGTTCGTTTGTGAATGGTTTGCGGCATAGCCAAGGGACATGGATATCGCCAGATGGTGAACGGATACCCAGACAAGCAAATTTTGGAAGATGGGTGGACTAACTGACAAGCAAGAAGCGTTCGCACGTTTGCGCGAACTCGTGATCAAACGCAACGAATGCAAGGCCGAAACATACCGAATCGAAAAGCATGTTGAGGCACTAGTGAATGAAGCCGAACACGCTGAACCCGATCAGCGCGCTGAAATCTTTCTCGAAATGGAAAAGAACCACATCAGTGTCAAGCAAATCCTCACTGAGATCGAAGCAACCTGAGATAGAACGACTCACTGAGATTTTGGGAGAAGAAGCAGTACTTGGTTCTCTCTCAAATGCTAAATTGTGAATTGTGTAACCTATGTCTCAGGAAGGACAAATGACTTATGTCTCTGTTATCTCCGATTAAAGATTCAACGTGACGTACTTGTCAGCACGTTGACGGCTTCGCGCACATTCTCCGGCGCCAAGTGCGCATAAATTTGCCGGTTGACTCAAAAGCACGTCG